>JAKAAL010000256.1 GCA_021802375.1 Bacillota bacterium
CGGCCCGGGCAAACACGCCGGCGACGGAGTTTTCGTGTTCCGCAAGACGCTTTTGATGCTACTGCACCGGAGATTTTGCGGGTGTCCATTCGATGAGGCCCTTCGGGTTGGGGAAACGCTGGCAATTACGCTGGCGTTCCCCCTTAGGCGTCATCGTGATGGGCATTGGTCTGTTGATGGGGGTGGCCGGGATTTGGCTGGTACTCGTCGCCCTGCTGCTGGCAGGGCCCTTATTTCTACGGTGACAGTCTTTTATGCGAGGAGGATGTGTCATGGAAGATCAGGAACGCACACTGTTTGACAGCGTGGTGAGCGAGCCTCGGTTAGCCAACGCTAATCGTTATCTCGTTATGGGAGTGGCCGTGCCCGGTGCAGGCTCAGGAGAATCGTTGACTGCTGGTGCGGCCGCGGTTTTTTTGAAGGGCCCTCAAGACGCCTTTGTCTTAGGCGATTTGTTTGGCGATGCGCTGCGGCAAGTGTTGGGTGGTCCGGAGGCCAAGGCGATATTGCTGGCTTTCGTGGCCGGAGCCACCAGGGCTTTGCACGGCAACGCTCTGCCGGGTCAGTCATCGACGAAACAGTAGACGGATGACGGAATGGGAAAGGAGTCACAGTGATGGCGCAGAACACGTTTTCCCGCACGGCGTCGACGGAGCCCGTCTCCGTCAGCGCCCTGGTATCGCAGATTAAGGCGGTGATGGAACCCGCGTTTCGACAAGTGTGGGTGCATGGCGAGTTGACGGGGGTGAAACACCACCCCAGCGGGCATTGGTACTTTGCTTTGAAGGATGAGCAATCCCAACTGCGCAGTGTGCTGTTCCGCCGGGATGCGGAGCGGTTGGCCTTTCCGTTGAAAGACGGCATGACCGTGGCCATTCGCGGCCGCTTGGGGGTTTATGAGCGCGACGGGCAAACCCAGTTGTACGCCCAAACGGTGGAACCCTTGGGTGAAGGCGCTCAAAAGCTGGCCTTGGAGGCCTTGTACCGCAAGTTGAAGGCGGAAGGGCTTTTTGATCGTCCCAAACGGGTATGGCCCCGCATTCCGCAGGTTGTGGCTGTGATTACCGCCGCTTCCGGAGCGGCCCGCCGGGACATCGAAGCGGTGACGGCTCGTCGTTGTCCGGGCATTCCGTTGGATCTGATTCCCGCCACGGTGCAAGGAGCCCAAGCCGTGGACGAATTGGTCCGAGCTCTTCAGTACGTGGATGCCGCCCGTCACAGTGTGGTGATTATTGGCCGGGGTGGGGGAGCCACCGAAGATTTGCAGGCTTTTAACGCCGAAGCGGTTGTACGAGCGGTCGCAGCCTGTCCGGTGCCGGTGATTTCTGCCGTTGGTCATGAAATTGATACCACTTTGACCGATTTGGTGGCGGATCGCCGAGCGCCCACGCCGTCTGCAGCGGCCGAACTGGCGATTCCGGATCTCGCCGCGTTAACGCATGAACACACCCAGGCTCAAGCTCGATTGACCGGAGCGTGGGCGGCTTACCGGCAACGCCGGATCGATCAGTGGACCCGATTGGCTCAGCATCCCTTGCTGGCTCATCCCGAGCTGTTAGCGGAAGGTTATCGCCGTCATTGGGAACGGCAAGCCGAACGGTGGGATCGGGTCTGGGCTCAGTGGACGGAGGCGCTTCGTCACCGACACGGCGTGTCGGCCGCCCGGGTGGCAGCATTGGATCCCAGGGCCATTTTGGGCCGGGGTTATGCTTATGTCACCGACCCTGTCGGCGCGGTCGTGACCGCTGTGAACGCTCCGAACCAGGCAATTATTCACTGGGCAGATGGCACCCGGACTTACCGAAAGGAGGATGATCCCGCATGAATCCCGTCACGACGTTAACTTTTGAAGACGCGATGACTGAGCTCGAAACGCTTACACAAAAGCTCGAGAAAGGCCAAGTGCCGCTTGCCGAAGCTCTGACCCTCTACGAACGGGCTCAGCAATTGCTAGCACATACCGAGCAGCTGTTGGCTCCGTTGACGACGCCTGCACCGGTTTCGGAGGTTCGCTAAGTATGAGCGGACCTCCATCTGAAAAGGACGCGGGCACCAGAGATCGGGCCTGGGTGTTTCGCTGTCAGGCTTGCGGCGAAGCGTTTCGTCTGCGTAATCCATTCGAAGATCCCACCACCAGCACTGGATGCTGCCGACTCTGCGGCAGCCGGGATTGGCATATTTACGCCAAAGATGACCAAGGTCGTGTCCACATCGTGGATTGACTGGGGCCTCGACACGGGCTGGAAGGCGGCTTGTTCTGTTACAATAAGAGGAGAGTATACACGATGAATTCGGAGGTGAGCCCCGTGGCAGACGACACGTCCCATACTCCCCCTTCCAGCTCCGTGGTCGAAATGCCGTGGGTGTTGATTAGCAATCAGATCCAACAACTTAACACTAACATCAATCAGCGGTTTACTGATGAGCGCATCCGAATGGATGATCGTTTTACCACGCTGACGCAGAGAATGGATGATCGTTTTGCGGCTCAAGAAAAACGGATCGACGATCGATTTGATCAGGTTACCCAACGATTTGAGCAGGTCGCCCAACGATTTGATCAGGTGGATAAACGCATTGATACCGTGGAATTGCGGTTAGGTCAACGATTTGATCAGGTGGATCAACGCATTGACGGTCTGGAAGCCCGGCTGACTTTTCGCAACAGTACGTGGCTGACCATCATTCTTGCTCTGCTGACTCTTATGCTTGGAGTCCTGTTAGCTCCGCATCTCTAATACGATGTTTTCTTCTTTAAGTATTTGTGACTTTTTATCACACGTCATTCTTTTGCAATTTCAGATTCCGATAACATTTCCTCATTTCTCCTAAGACTCATGTTTCTCATTAATACACGAAGCTCAACACTAGCTGTTCCTGCGCCCGCAGGAACCTTGTTAATCTTATGCCAAATTTAGAAGGATGAGGGCCAATGGATACGGCGCTGGACATGTTGGATGATATTGCCTGGGACGGGTTTATGACGTGGGATGAAGTTTGCACAGTGGTGGATCAATGTAAATTTGTGTTGCGCGGGATTGACTATGTGGATGCTATGGATTTGCAATGTGCCGGAGCCGGGCGGTTCCCCTTTTTAGACGTTCAAGTGGACGAACTTTATTTTAATTTACTCCGTTCTCCCTTGATTCCGGTGGGCGAGTTAGCACTCCATATTCTCTGGGACGGCACCCAGATTGCCGCGTATATTGCACGCACGTCGACTCCGCAGTAAAACAGGGGGCCATCCGGCCCCCTTGTTCTCTGTTTGGGATTTTTATCGTTTATGGAATCCTCTACATTACTCGAAAGGAGCGCCAATCGTATGGGCTTGGATATGTATTTGTTCCGAACGCGCCGCGTTCCGGGTTTTACGGCTTCGGATTATGAGCGTGTGAACACGGCCGTGTATCGCGCCGGAGCCGAAGGGGTTGACACATTAGATTTGGAGTCCGCTACCGGACTGCCGGGCGCGAATGCATTGCGGGAGTGCATTCACATTGAGGGTCAGGCTTTTCCACGGGCCACGATTTTTGCTCAGGCAGCGTATTGGCGGAAAGCCAACGCCGTGCATCAGTGGTTTGTCCACACCGTGCAAGAGGGTGAAGATGATTGCCGGTTGAGTGACCCGGTTAACGCAGACGCTTTGCACGCCTTGCGAGTCCGAGCGCAATTAATTTGGCTGGCTCATGCCGACACCGAAGGCCTGCCATGCCGTGTGCTGCCGCCGATTATAACGCACCAGCACACACAGCGCGTGCTGGATGATGGAGCGCCTATGACGGAGCGGCTTCTGGCCGCCCGCGCTTTGGAAACGCAGGAATCCGGAACGGTGGCCCGCATCCTCCTGCCGCCTCAACCCGGGTTCTTTTTTGGCAGCACGGCCCTCGATCGTTGGTATTATAGCGACTTGGTTGGAACCATTAAGCAGCTGAATACCGTGATGAGCACGACGGATTGGGATCGCGAAGTCGTGTTCTATCATTCCTCTTGGTGATGCACGCTGTCGCCCGCCTCAGGCGGGCCTGAGGTATCTTGTCGAAAGGGGCGAAAGGTCGATGCAACAGACATGGTGGAGTGGGTGCGAGATTCTGCATGCCGCCGATTTGGCTGAACGGGCCCAGGCAGATGGAGCGGTGGCCAGAGTGGTGCCAGGATTTCCCCGGTATGCCCAGGGGTTGTTGATCATTCTCTTTGAAGGCCGGCGCTGGGCGTTTCCGCTGCATGCCGATGGATCCGTGCACCGTTTCGACGAGTTCGAGCCGTCCGATTGTCAGTGGCAACGCTGGTTGCTGGAGTGGCAAGACATGGCCGCTCGATGGCAGCAATGGGTTCAACTGACTGCGGTGCTGCCGGCCGTGTCGTTCATTCCCTCGACAGAGGTTCCGGTGCAGCCTCCCATGGTGTCCTAAGGAGAAAGGATGTGATGCCCATGTCTCGCCCATTATTGCCGATTGATCACAAAGGCCTGACGCGCCGTGAAGCGGCCGATATGTTGCGCGGACTGGCTGATTTCGTGGAAACCTACCCTACGGAGGGTGTGGTGTTGACGGTGGATTTGGAAGTCGCCGCCACCGGGTCCATAACGAATGCGACAAGCGCTCGGAAAAAGACGGCGCGGGCTCGCTAGCGTTAGTCCTGCCTGGATGCCCATAAACCGACCGCTGGTCGGTTTTTTCTATGGTATTAGGCCGAAAGGAGATGGCGACTGTGTGGATCGTGATGGCGTGGGTTCTGGGCGGAGCCGTGGCAATGGTGATGGGGCATGAGGCGGCGCATGCCGTGGTGACCCGGGCCGTGGGCGGCCAGGTGGAAGGGCTGACGTGGCGGTGGTTTGGCGCGGTGGGCGTGCGCTTGCGCGTTGATGGGTTGAGCAGAGTCCAGGTGGTTTGGACGCTCTTGGCGGCTCCGGTGGCAGAGGCTCTGGTGGTTGGTGCGCTGTGGATACTGCAGCCTGGACTGGCCGAGATTTGGCTCGCTCTTCTGGTTGCGCAGTGGGGGATGAATTGGGTTCCCTGGCCGGGCGTTCCCAATGACGGCCGCAAGCTGTGGCGGCTGATGCGCTTTGGCCGAGCGGCGTTATGAGGGATTCTCTGGTGTTGCCGCCGTTTCTTCCGCCTTCTCGGGAGCCTCGGCCACCGCTGATTTTGCGCATTCCGCCGACTTCCAATCATATGTATCGCCCTATTTTGCGTCACTCCCGCACCGGCCAGCCGCATTACAGTTTGGCATTGACGCCGGTAGCTCAGGCTTGGAAAGACGAAGCCACGCTGGCAGCGCGTGCCTGGGCTCGCGCTCAGCACTGGGTCTTGGCCGATAAAGAGTGGGTCATCATTTGGTTCCGATTGTTCTGGCCGGATCATCGCCGGCGGGATGTGCCTAATCTGAAAGCGCTCTGGGATGCGCTGGAACATGTGATTTATCCCAATGATTGCTGGGCTTTGCCGCGGCCTTTGATTCCCCGACAAGACCCTGAGAATCCCCGCATCGTCTTGTTCTTCTATCATGCCTCGGAACTACCGGAAGATTGCTCTGAAGTTCCTCCTCGGGTCTGACCTTTCCGGTAGTCATTGCAGAAAGGAGCCGATATGAACGCGCATACGCACATTTTAGGCGGACTGGCCGCGGCCGGACTCGTTTTGTCCGTGGGATTTGTACATCCCCTCACAGTGATTGTCGCCAGTGGATTTGGCGGCCTGGTGCCGGATTGGGACCATCCGGGATCGACGGTGGGACGCTGGGTGCCTTGGCCTGCCATTTCCCGGTCCCGGGGACCCGCTATCCCGCCGGAAGTCGGGCGGGCTGGGTGGCCGCATCCGATTTGGCACCGGCATCAGGCGCACTCTTTGGTCGGGCTGGCCATCGCTGACGGGCTTTGCACCGGCATTGGTTATGGCCTCTTTCGATTGCTGGCCCCGATGGGACGCGCTGTCGGGGGGATCGGGCATTATCCATGGCCCTGGATTCTGTTCGGCTTGATGATGGGAGGGCTGAGCCATCTCGTGCTGGACGGATTCAATGAATCCCGGCAGTGGTGGCTTTGGCCGTTTACGCAGCGGGGCTTTCGCTGGCCTGTGCATGGCCCGGTGCAGCGCACGGATTCCTGGGCATTCATCCTGTTGCTCGGCCTAGTAGGGTTCTTGGCCTGGCATCTGCAGCACACTGGGTTATGGTTCCATTGGCTTAGCGTCCACAAGATTTCTTAGCCGTGCCGCCCGCACGGCTATTGCATCATGTCTCAGAGTTTCAGAAAGGAGCAACCCCTGATGGATGAATTGCTAGACGCTCACTATACCGGGGTCTATACACGCGATGCGTGGTCGTTAAAGGCGTGGTGGTCTCCGTCGCAACACCATTTCTATGTGCAGGTCGAACATGACCTCTCGGAGCGCGGCGGCTGGATTCGGGCATGGCTGATGGCGTCCCCCGAGCATTTAGCGCGTTATGCCACGCAGAGATCGGA
>JAKAAL010000257.1 GCA_021802375.1 Bacillota bacterium
ATTTGCAAGAGGCCTTCGGCGCCCTGGATTTCTTCTCACTGGATTTACCGAGTACGCCGCCGTTGGTTTACCTCGAAACGGGGAGCCTGAGGGCATCCCCGTTTCGGCCCCGGCCATCCCGATCTTGGCGCCCGGGGTTTCTCGAACGGTGCCGAAACTCCCCCACGAAGACACTTAGGCTGATTTATCGTTGTACTAAGCTTGAAAGCTACCCGTTTCGGCCAACGACTCGACCACTCGATGGCTTAGGAACAGGTCGTCTAGACTAATCGGCCATCGTCCATGCCCCTGAATCACCTGCTCTACCGACTCGATCATGGTCTGAAAACCTCGGCGCCAAGCAATGCTTTGCCAGGACAGAAAATTCTCTTGGGTGGTCTGGCCAAGCCGTAGATGCCGATAGTGCTCCAGGTCCTCTACCTCGATCCGTCCCTCGACGCCCGCAATGCTTAAACGCTCGCCCTCGTAAGCGATGCCCCGGTGCATTAGCGCCATGCGTCCCGGTCCGGCATCCGCCTGAATCAATGTCTGTCCCTCCCGAACAATCATTTCCGCATGCGCTATGGAACCGCTAAGACCTAAGAGCGTGTCCAAAGGATGGATGAAATCGTCGAACAGACTTTCACGAGGATCACCAAACCACTGATCACGGCGGTGTTTTTCCACCACGATGAGGCTCGGTTGAGCGATAGCGGCTTTCGCCTTCACGTAAAATGGGGCAAAACGTCGATTAAATCCCACAAGAAGCGCCCTGCCGGTGCTGGCTGCCACCTCGATCACGCGTTCGGCCTCTTGCAAATGGTACGCGAGCGGTTTGTCAACAAAGACGGCCATACCCGCTTTCATCGCCTTCACGACCAACTCGCTGTGGGTATCGGTGCTACTGTGGATAAAAACGACGTCGGGCTTTAATCTAAGCCCGGCGTCGACGTCTGCTACGGCCGGCAGGCGAAACGCCCTGGCCAAAGGTTCATACGACTCACGCCGGCGCGAAGTGAGGCCAACCACTTCGATCCCAGGCCAACTGCTAAGTAGAGGGAGGTACATCTTGCGTACGATACCGCCTGCCCCAACCATGAAAATCCGCAAGGTCGATCGACTCCTTCGCTTCGGCGCAGGGCCGTCTTACTGTTTGACTTGCAAGGTAAGCGGACGGCCAGAGGGAGCGCCCACGCGCTTGACGGCCGTCCCCGTAGCGACGACTTCCATAATCTCTTCCGAGCGATGAATAATTTCTATCTGGACGTTCACGACGGCATCTGCGCCGAGCTCGTCGGCCTCTGCTTTCATACGTTGCAAGGAGAGCTCCCGAGCCGCGTACATGAGCTGGGTCAATTGAGTCAGTTCACCGCGTTGCAGGCCCTTAAAGGCGGTCGCAATCCCTCCTGATACGCCCATACTCATCACGGAGTTTCCCAAGACAAATCCTAGTGCCTCATAACCCGCATCCGTAATCAGCCAAAAGTCCATGGCGCTGAGATTGCTGGTCGCGGCTTGGCCTTCCTTTTTCTGATGCAACTCCCGCTGTATCTCTTCCATTCCCGTGACTTGTTGGTTTTGACCAAACATACTTACCCTCCTTTAGCACTTCTGGCTTAAGTTTATCATGAGGCCGCTCGCCGCACCTCCGTAAATGTGCGATGATACCCCAAGGGGGCCACGATATTGCGTCGATTCGCTTGGGCAGCATATGGCATGTATGCCCTATCAGGGACCACGGCCGTCATTTTGGGCGCCATCATGCCGGAATTTCTTCGCTACTACCACACCTCTTATGCCGTTGGCGGACGCGTAGTATTTACCCAGGCCATCGGCTTTCTGATTGGCGTGCCGCTTGTCTATCATGCCATGACCCGGTATCATCTTCGTCACATCCTCTCGGCAGCTGCCCTATGCGTTAGCCTCGCCCAAGTGGCGCTATTCTTGCTACCGCCGATGGCTTTGGTCTATCTCTTGGTAATCTTTAATGGCATCGGCGCCTCGGCCCTAGAGACGGTCGTAGCGACCGTGGTCTTGGAGTTGCTTGTAGAACAACGGGCCATCTACATGAGTCGGCTCGAGGTCTCTTTTGGTCTGGGTGCCCTCCTTCTTCCCGCCTGTGCGAGCGCCCTTATTGCCTTAGGCCACTGGCGATTCAGCTTTCTGCTCATTTCCGGTCTAAGCCTGGCCTTGGCGCTCTTTTGGCAGGCCATTGAAGTCCCTAAGGACCCCGTCGTGGCCTCGCATCATCGCGACGCTGACATGACCCCCCCGCCGGTCTTTCCGGGAAGATTGGCCAAGATCGCCATGTTAGCCATTTTCCTCTTCATGACCTTCATTTACGTCGGCCTAGAAGGCAGTGTCAACAGCTTCATGCCCGCCATCTTTGCCACGGGTCTTCATACCGCCAACGACGTGGCGGTATTAAGTTCCAGCGTCTTTTGGATAGCGATGGTGCTGGGCCGTCTCGCCATCGGTTGGGCCGCGCGGCACCTGCGATATGACCAATATCTTTGGATTAGCGTGTCGCTGGCGCTTTTGGTGTTATTGGCCTTCACCGCTGTTCGTCACCAAGGTGCAGGCTTCGCCCTCATCTTCGGATTAGGCTTGGCCATGGCCGCCATTTATTCCGTTCTAATGGTGTATGCCAATCACACCTTTCCCGGCATGACCCGCACCATCACTAGTCTGGTCACGGCCCTGGCTGGCGCCGGAGGGGCCGTCTTCCCTGCCTTTATTGGCTACGCCATGGACCATCTTGCCATCCACGGGGTGCTGTGGTGCTTAGCCGGCTTGGCCGCCTGCCTATGGCTTGGTCTTTTAGCTATCCGCCTTGGCTTTCGCTGTTTACACGCGAAAATGCCATCCGAGTTAGAACCGCAGGCTCCCTTCTAATTCGAAATCTGCGCCTGCAGTTCCACCATTTTGGGGAGGAGTTGACCAAAGATATCGCTCTTCAAGGCATCCTCGGGTTGACCGTCACTCACATATTCACAGTCGACTACCACAGAATAGGTGGTAGGTCCGAGGTCAATCACATAGGCACCGCCTGCATAGCCCGTACGCCCGAGGATCTCATGTAAAACGTCAAGCACCGGACGCGAGGGCACGGCCAGGGGCACATCAAATCGAAAACGCAAGCGCCGACTGCGGGAGCGGGAATGATTCTCAATCAAGGCTTGGATGAGAATTCCGTTTGGCACCACCATGGGCGGACCATTGGTGCCGCGAACCGTTGTATACATCAGGTTAATATCGGTAATCACCCCGTTATAGCCCGGCTTCAGCGCATCATGCGGATACGAAGGCATTAGCATAGGATATTGCCAGGCAACAAAACTAATCCTTTCCCCGACATCAAAGGGCCGAAAGATCACCAATCCGATGCCGGCAATCAAATTGCCAAACATGGTTTGGCCAGCTAAACCCACGATGACGGTGAAGAAGGCACCGCCAAACACGACGGAAGACAAGCCCACCCCAAAAGCGGCCAACACCGCCAAGGCCACCACCACGAAGAGGAGCAAGCGGGCAAAAAATCGCAAAGAAGATCGGCGCCCCTCGCTACGATGGGCCATGGTAAACAGATATCGCTCCAACACAAACGAAATCAGCCCACCCACCACCAAAATGATTAACGCCTTGATCAAATGAAGGTAGTTAGGGCTGAGATGAAGGCGGGTCTTTGACAAATCCAAGGCAATAGCCAACATGATGCCGATCAAAATCAAAACCCCAATCAAAATCCACGCGCGTCGCCATCCGTGCGTGCCATCGGTTGAACCTAGCGGCATCCGTCTACCACCTCCTTTGGACAGGGTACCCTTCCCCATCACTCGGTTCAAGCCCGACCCGCACGTTAGAGCTCCTCTTTTCAGGTTGTCCTGGTGGCCCGCACCAAAAATCTCTGCCTTCTACCAACCGTTCGAAAGGCCGCATGACCGCGTCTAGCCATCTCCACCCCGCTCCGCTAACCGTTTTCGGCGAGTCTCGGACTCTTAGGCCGTTCATGATGATCCGGTCCAAGCAGGAGATGTTAGCCCCTTTCAAGCCATTCATTAGCCAATAGGCCGTAACACGCGACGTCGACAAAATGACCGTTGAGCCATTGTCCCTGGCGCAGATCGCCCTCTTTTTGAAATCCCAGCCGTTCTGCCAGGCCGCAACTCCTCACGTTGCCCGAAGCCGTGCGCATTTCTACCCGGTTTACACCGTACTCGACAAAGGCAAGATGCAAAACTTTGGCCAAGCTGCGCGTCATGATCCCCCGACCTTGGAACGGCTCGCTTAGCCAATAGCCTACGCTGCCCACTCGATTCCATTCGTCAATCTCCAGACCTATGGCTCCCGCCCATGCGCCGTGACACTGAATTCCCGCATAAAACCCGAGGCCGGCAGCAAAATTGTTGAGGTTTCGCTGCAAAAAGACTCGATAATCGTCTGCGCTCTCGGCCTCGACCCACCCGATCCACGGCTGCAAATGCGTTCGTGATGCCGTAAGGACGGCATAAAGCGCCTCGGCATCGGCTGCTTGCAGCAAAACCAGGGCGAGTTGGTCGTCGATGGTGCAGCTAAACATCGCGATTCCCCCATCTTTACTCGCCGCCCATCGGCTAATTCATCATGGGCTGACTGACACTTTCCGTTAGTTGGGCTAGCATCCACTGCTTTAACCGATCGTGTTTCGCAAGGGTAAGCCGAGGATCCTTAAAAAACACCTCCCGGGCCGCTTGCCGCGCCTCCTCCAGGATAGTCAGATCGCCGAAGGGATCGGCTAAACGAAAGGCGCTACTGCCGTGCTGACGTAGGCCAAGCATCTCGCCTGGACCACGCAAGCCAAGGTCGATTTCTGCCAGGTCCAGCCCGCTTTGATGATCGACCAAGGCTTGAAGGCGCGCTTGGCCCTCTTTGGACTCGACGTCCGAGAGTAAAAAGCAGGTAGAGCTTTGATTCCCTCGACCGATCCGCCCACGCAACTGATGCAGTTGAGCAATGCCAAACCGTTCCGCATTCTCAATCACCATGACCGTCGCTTCCGGCACGTCCATTCCCACTTCTATGATACTCGTCGCGACCAAAACGTTAATTGCGCCTTGACGGAATGCGTTCATCACCCGTGTCTTATCCTCACTGGCGAGTTGTCCGTGAATCAATCCCACCCGCCATCCGGGCACGCTCTCCATCCCCTGCGCCAGTTCCACCGCACCGTAGAGATCGAGGTCGCGATTCTCGTGGACCACAGCGCAAACGACGTAGGCGCGAGCGTTTTGCTTAACGGCGGAAAGCACTTCGGCATAAGCCCTCCTGCGCTCGCGGTAAGGCAAGTGAATGGTGGCGATGGGCTGGCGCCCAGGCGGAAATCCCTCAATTCGAGAGATTTCGAGATCCCCAAACGCGGTCAAGGCCATCGTACGCGGGATCGGTGTCGCCGTCATGACCAGCATATCGGGTCTTTTTGCCTTATCAGCCAGCTTCGCCCGCTGGCGCACGCCAAAACGGTGCTGCTCGTCGATAACCACGACGCCCAAGTCCTCAAACACGATGTCATCCGAAAGCAGCGCCTGTGTGCCTACGGCGACGTTCAGTTGATGATCCGCGAGCGCTTGGCGAAGGCGCTGGCGGTCTTTCGATGGTGCCAGGAAAAGGCCAGTGCGGACGCCGAGCGGTTCCAAATAGCGTGCCAGGATCTGATAGTGCTGCTCAGCCAAGAGCTCGGTGGGAGCCATGAAGGCAGCTTGGTGGCCGGCATCGACCGCCGCTAATAACGACAGGACTGCCATCACGGTCTTTCCCGTGCCGACATCACCCTGCAGCAGTCGCGACATAGCACGGGATTGGGCCAGGTCTTGAGAAATTTCATCCCAGGCCTTTTCTTGACCAGAAGTTAGTTCAAACGGGAGATTTCTCAAAAATTTTTGTGCCAAGGGTCCATTGGGCTTCTCTTGGCATCCCGTGTGCTGCTGTCCTGACAACCAATGGACGGTAAGCGAAATTGCCAAAAATTCGTCGAACACTAGACGACGGCGCGACCGTTGCAACTGCCTGAAATCATCCGGAAAGTGCTGGTGCCACAGCGCCCATGCCCTATCTTCCAGGTCGAAGCGGCGGCGAAGTGATGTTGGCAGGGGGTCTTGTACCTCGGCCAAAAGTAGCGGAAGCTCCCGCTTGATCAAATCTCCAATAAACCGCTGGCTTAAAGCCTCGGTCGTCGGGTATACGGGCATTAGGCCAGCGTAGGGCTCCTCGCCCGCTTCCACCAATTGGATTTCGGGATGGGGCATGATCAGCGTACCACCGAAGCGTTCCACCGGACCGTTAGCCATCAGGCGCTGACCTGATTCAAGCCTTTTGGCCAACCAGCCGACGTGAAAAAACATCAGCACTAGGGTGCCGCTTTGATCGCGCAAGCGGACTCTCAGATAAGGTTTTTTCCCCGGACGACGGATGAGCTGGGATTGCTCGACTTGGCCGACC
>JAKAAL010000258.1 GCA_021802375.1 Bacillota bacterium
ATCTTGGGCGATCCCAGCCACGTCGCTGTCATTGCCAACGGTGACAGTTTTCCCAATGCCCTCTCCGTGGCCCCGATCGCGGCCAGCCAGGGCTGGCCCCTGTTTTTGGCCAATGGCCAGAGTAGGCCCACGCCGCTGACTCCGTCGACGGTAAAGGCATTGAAAAATCTTTCGGTCACCTCGGTCTACGTGGTGGGGGACACCACCGAGATCTCGAACGCCATTGAAAAACAACTGGCTGCGCTGAACATCCACAGTGTGCGCATCCAAGGCACGCCCGCTGCCGGCCCCGTCTATGGAACGAATTTAGCCGTGCTGCAGTACTTTGCCAGCAAGATCTCCTTGACCCATCTCTATGTGGCCACGGGCGGCGATTTCCCGGATGCCCTCACGGCCGCGCCGATCGCGGCCAGAACCCATTCAGCCGTGCTCCTGATCCCCGGAACGAGTGCCCTGCCGAGCCAGGAAACGAGTTGGCTTTCCAGCAAAACCGGGCAAGTGGGCGTCGCCGATATCGTTGGCGGCACAGCCGCCATTACCACCTCCTACGCCAACGGCGTAGCCACCAGCCTCGGGATTTCCCCTTCTTAAAAGCCTCGACGGAGGAAAAGAGCACTACCGGATCGCGGTAGTGCTCTTTGCATGCAAATCCCTACATCGTTCCGTCCATCGCTGATAACGCTCTTTCGGCAAAGAACAGCACGGCATCTGGCCCTACGCTATTTCGTGATGAGTGGGGTCAAGGTCTTGGCCAACTGGGCCACTAGGGGCGCCTTTAAACCTAGGGTGAAGAGATTTTGGACATGCGCGCGAAAGAGGTGGGAAAGATAGGTTTGGGTGCTTTCCGGCACCGCCTTTGATCCCACCGGGACCAGCGCCGAAGGCCAACTAGCTGCGAGCTCGGCGGTAAGAACGGCTAAGGCTGGCACGTTAATCAAGCTTGGGTTCACCGCCACAATGTCTCCCGGCCCAGCCCGATCCAGTCCATCCACCTGCAAAAGCGTACTAAGGTCAGAGCGGGTGGAAATGTCCGTTACCCGAAGATGATCCGACTTGGACCAAGTCGGGGCTCCAATCGTCCACAGGACTTTTTGCCCCGAGAGAAAATGAAGAGTGGTCGTGGGAAGCTTGCCGGAACCTATCATCAACAGGCCGAGGTGGCGATGGCTGGCCAACGCCGCCGAAGCAATCTGGGTGGTAAGCGGGGAACGCACGGAAAGCAGCACCACCCCGTGGTGCCCCGCGTCTTGAGCGGCCGTTTGGGCAACATCTAAAAATAGAGACGTGATCGAGGGATTCCACAGTTTTCCAGCGATGGTAATATTCTGAGGAAGTCTCAGTCCAGAGGCGGTAAGATTTCCCACCAGCAGCACCCGGGTCACTTTCAAGCGCCGCAAGTCGATGAGGGTTGCCGAAGCCAGGGCGCCGTGGCGGTTGGCAAAAAGGAGTGGGCCATGGACGGCTTCAGCCAAGGCTACGGTGGCCATCACCAGTTTCGGGGACAGCGTGGGATCCACGGTGATCACCGCCGTCGACGAAGCAGGCGGTGTGGGAAAAAGTGCGTTGACGAGCGAATCCGCACTCAGTCCGTTGAGTCCAAAAGCGTGCACAAAGGGTGGGGAAGCCGATTTTCTAGCCGTCCAAGTCGCGGTCAAAGCTTTCGGTTGAATGAGCGAACGGCCGCCAATTTGGGCGCTTAGACGCAAACGATACTTGCCAGCTTGACGAGACACCACAAAAAATGTGGCTTGGCCGCGTGGATTGGTGTTGGCGACGGCCCCCAGGCCTGCCGCCGTTCCATTAATCGAAATCGAGGGACCGGCGGGAGCCATGCGCACGGCCACGCCGGCGGCACTAGCCGCCTTGCCCCCTCGGTTTTTTAGCTGGACCACGACCGAGAGCGGTTTGCCAACCTGCGCTTGCTTAAGGCGGCTGGATACGGCGAGACTAGTTACGGCATCCTCTTGCCAATAGCGGTCTACGACCACCGATCCCAATCCGGCCACGGGATTCCACCCTGGCCCCGCTTGGTACACGGCATTTCCCCCATGCGTGACCGGATCGAAGGAGCTCGGATCTTGACGATAGGTGGCATACAGGGTGGGATTCATGAAGCCCTGGCGGCCGTCTAGGACGGCCATATCGGCCACCCATCCACCCCACGTTGGCGTCGACGCGCTGGTCCCGGCCATCCCCTCCCAGGCTCCGCGATCGACGGCGGCGTAATAGGGCTCCGCCGCCAAGAAGGCCACGTCAGGCACGCCCCGGCCAGTCGCCGCACTGCCCACGATGCCCTTTTGCCATGACGGCACCCCTTGGATCCGGCTATATCCTCCGCCGGATCCGTCGATTTGGCTGTCCCACAACCCGTCCGGACTCCATGCCCACTGACTTTGAATGGCCGAGGTGGTCGGGTTGAGGCCAAGCTGGGTCCCCCCCACCGCCGTGACCCAGGTACTGGACGCCGGCCAATTCACGTCGGGCGTACTGCTGTTGGGGTTGCCGTAGGGCCCAGAGTCACCGGATCCAGCCACAAAGGTGATGCCTTCCAGACTCCCCTCGGCCATGAGCGTGTTCCATATCGACAGGTGACGTGCAGATATCGAACTTTCCGGTTCCACCGCACTAATGCTAAACACGGACACGACATCTTGACTGACTGCGGACGCCACGGTATCCGTAATCGATCCCTTAGGCGGGACCAAGTAGAGATCCAAGGTGGCCCCGGGAGCGGAAGACACGGATCGTTCCATGTCCAGCATAAGTTCTCCATGCCATCCCGATACCACCTTCGACTCGCCGCCATCCACGGGAATCACCTGAACTTTGGATTGAGGCAAATGATAGCGCTTTTCAAACGTAGTCAGGTCCGACAGGGTCGGGCTGGAATCGCCAAAGATGCCGATATGCATCCCCTTGCTTTTGGCCGCGGCGGCCACCAGACTTTGGGCATGATAGGCCGTATTGACCTGACTCGGGCTAAGATTATTGCTCTCCACGGTCGGTCCGGTCCACGACAATCCGCTAATGGTGGCGTTATACGTTGTGTTTCCACTGGACACCGCGATCTGCCAGGGACCTTTATAAGGAGAAGACGAGGACAGCACCAGCACATCGCTTCCCGACTTATTCAAGGTCAGGTTGCCATTCAGATCGCTCACCTGGTAGCTCGATAACGACGCTTTGGGGCTGGGGTTCGCCGAAAGGTCCCAGCCCTTCAAGGGATAGCGGGAGGTAGGGTTGACGACAGACACCGTCACTAAGATATTTTGGCCGGTGGGCACCGACGTCGGACCTTGGGCGGACACGGACACGTTATGGCTACTGCTGGCCACACGCACCGCCACGGGCTTACGCCGTCTAGAGAGCATAGGAGCCGTGCGATATGCGGGAGCGGCCAAATCACTAATGTAGCGGACCGACTCCGCCAACACGCCGGATAGGGCGAGCGGTTTGGTTTCGACGCCGCGCCCTTGGCGATTTTGGCGAAGATCGGCCGCCCAGGCGCGGTCGACTTGCCCCACGGTCCCGGCCACACGAATACCGAGGCCAAGGCCGGTGGAACCCTCTAAGCGAAAGCCTTCTTGTCGAAGGCTCTGCTTCACGGAGCTCAATTCACTATGGGGGGGCGAAAATGCCTTGGCCACCTGAGCCCTGGTCCAAAAATGATGGTAATGGGGAGACCCCGGCTGCGAGACCGCCGCGGCTAAGGCATTTAACTTGCGAAGATTGGGCGGGGCCAGGTAGACCACCCCGCTCCAAGGTGTGGAGGCCTTGAGCGGAGCCATGCTTTTCGCTTGACGAGAAGATATCGGGTGCGCAGCCATCCATACGGAAAGCCGTGTCGGAGCGGGCCCGTAGGTCCATCCACTGGTAATGGCCATGCCAAAGGCAGAGGCCACGGCGACTCGCATCCACCTCATTGGTCTCACATTAAACCTCGCTTCATGGTAGCCACATCCGACGAGCGGACCCCACGCCCTGGGGAACGGGCAAGGGACACGGGACCGCCCGTGGCCGTGGAAGGTGTCGACGCTTCGGTCAAATTTGGCAGGAGATCGCTTGCATGGAGGTGGTATCCTCCGGCCAACCCTGGCGCTAAGCGTCCTAAAGGCAGAGCCAACACTGCCCGAGGAGTCGATAGATACAAGCTCTTACCCACTAAAATCAGCATCTGTGCGGCCATAGTCGGCGCGATCTTCCGAAAATATTGTATTTGACCGGATTGCTGGTTAAGATCCCATACCACCCCGTATTGATCGGCGACGATGACTTGGCCGGCGATAGGCAGTGGGCTGGTCACCGGCGGCTCCTGTCCCAGTTGGTTTTGCCAAAGCAGATTTCCCGTGGGAGCGTTTAAGGCATACAGCGTATCCGTGAGCGCGCTCGCCAAGTAGACCGTGTGGTCCGCCGTCACGGCCATGCCAGCATGCATCGCTTGGTCCATGGGCAATACAAACACCCCTAAGCTCCTCTGCCAGAGTACTTTTCCTGTGGTGAGGGTCAATGCCTCCATGCCTAAGACTCCGGCACGCTGCGACAGGCGGGGAAGGTATATGCTCGTTCCCGATATTGCCGGGATGCCGAAGCGAAATCCAGGTTGGAGACGATCCGTCCATAGCAACTGTCCTCGAATAAGATTAAAGAAATATTGCCGGTACGGATGGCCACCTCCAATCAGGAGATTCGATCCTTGAGCCAATACCGAATGGATATCCGAGAGCCCAGAGATAGCATAGCTCTTCATTTCTCCGCCCGTTCGCATGCTACGTCCTACCACGTTGTCGCCGTTTAGCAGCCAGAGAAGTCCTTGGGCAAAAACCAGCTTCACCCCGGGGCGAACCCTCGTGCTCCACAGCACCTGTCCGCTAGCCGCTGCCACGGCCACGACCTTGGGTCTGGACCCCGACTCCAAAAAAGCCACCGTGCCCCCAACAATGATCAAGGGGGCCACGACAGGACCGCTAAAGGCGCGCCTCCAAATCTCTCGACCATCTTTGGCGCTCATCGCAATCAACTGATGGGAGGAGGCGCCAATGCCATAAACTCGTCCCGACACGACGCGCATGGCTCGAAGGCTTACCCCTTGGTGCTGCCACGAGGAGTCCCAATAGGCATTAAGACCGTGCTCCAGCACAATCCGGTGACTGGGATTAAAGCCCGCCATGGTCGAGGCGGAGGCACCATAGGGGGTAAAGTTCCAGGGAGCCATCCAGACCCACGTCATGGCCGCTAACAGCCCCCCAATCGTCAGCCAGCGCCAGCGCTGCCACCGATGGCGGCGCCGCCCGCGTTGGCTCGACACCAACGATGCTCGTACCGCAGGGTTCAAACTGGTCATTCGGCCATCATCCCCGTCGATCGCGCTCGGCCTAGGCAAAGTTCCTCTGCCGTGAGGAGGCGGCGAAGATAACGAGGGCCCACATCGCCCAAGGCATGGAGGCGTGCCATTCCACGCTCTCCCCAGGGGATAGCCAGGATCCCTTCCAGCTCGGTCGTCCGACCGTGCGCCCGCTCGACGTCAAGAAACGCCTCAATTCGCGCTTGAAAGTCCGACCACGGCCGGAGCACGTCGTAGGCCACCACGACCGCTACCCCGCCGTGGGGATCCACCGTGGCACCCACGGCGCCACGCTCGCGCAAGATCTCATCGTGGCGGTCTACGCCGATTTCCTCCAACATTTCCCGGTTGGCCGAAACCTCGGCGCAAAACATCGCGTCTTTCACGTCGCTCGGAATAGCGGTACCTCCAATACACTGCAAGCGTCCCGGACGCTCCGTCCTAGAACTCATCTTGCAAATCACTAGCGAGCCATCGTCCAAGATCGGCAGCGCCGCAGCAAAAATTGGACGTATCGCCATCTCCGGCAAGCCGCTCGGATGCCGCCTAGCGTAAAGAAAATGCGCATAGTCGGTAAAGGCAGCCGTGACGCAGACGGTGGTGCCCACATGCACCTGGCATGCCGCGAGTACCGGCCCCCGAAAAAACTGGGGTGAGACCGGTTTAATTTCGTCATGCCAAAAAGCATCCACCCGCCGCTCCCAGTCTCCCGACCAACGAATAGGTCGCGACTGGACTTCGATGCGAAGCCGATCCCGAGGAACCCACGCGACGGATGACAAGTCGGTGCCTAGTTTCTTGGCCATGGCGTGCCTCCTCATAGCCACACGCTGATCCGTGCAACCCTATCCAACCATCTGAAATCCAGATCGAATGAAAATCCGATGACAATCTTGGTGCTTTATCCATTATACGTCCAAATTTATCGAATACATCCATAGACTTGATCGGGGAATGGGACCCGGGCATAGGCCCTAACGTTTTGTCCCGTAGCAACCACGTTGCCCGCCACACGGATGAGTCTTCCTGGGCGAGCGGCCGT
>JAKAAL010000259.1 GCA_021802375.1 Bacillota bacterium
GCAGGTGGCGCGTCAGTTCCGAAGAGGATTGATTACCGCCGACGAGCGTTATGAGCGGGTCATCGACATCTGGACCCGGGCCCGGGAAGAAGTGACCCAGGCGTTGATGCAGACCATCGACAAGGAAAATCCGGTGTATATGATGGCCACTTCCGGAGCCCGAGGAAATGTACAGCAGCTATCGCAACTGGCAGGCATGCGGGGATTGATGGTGGACCCGTCAGGGCGAATCATCGAGCTGCCGGTACGAGCGAACTTCCGGGAAGGTCTGACCGTGCTGGAGTACTTCACCTCCACCCACGGGGCCCGAAAAGGCTTGGCAGACACGGCCTTACGCACGGCGGACTCGGGCTATTTGACCCGTCGGCTGGTCGACGTGGCCCAAGATGTCATCGTCCGCGAGATTGACTGTGGTACCACCGAAGGCACTGAGGTGTCCGAGATTAAAGATGGCAGCACCGTGATCGAAAATCTGTACGACCGCTTGGTCGGCCGTTTGTTGGCCGAGTCCGTCGTCGACCCCGGTAGCGGCCAAGTGTTGGCTGAACCGAACCAGATGCTCTTGGAGGAAGATGCCCAGCGCATCGTAGACGCTGGCGTGGAACAGGTGATCGTCCGATCGGTCCTAACCTGCCAAGCGCGCTACGGGGTGTGCGTGGCCTGTTATGGACGCAACTTGGCTACGGGTGGGGTCGTCGAGGTGGGAGAAGCGGTTGGCATTATCGCGGCGCAAAGCATTGGCGAGCCTGGAACGCAGTTGACCATGCGCACGTTCCACACCGGTGGCGTGGCCGGGGACGACATCACCCAGGGACTTCCCCGAGTCGAGGAGTTGTTTGAGGCCAGAAAGCCTAAGGGCCAGGCGATAATCTCGGAGTTGGAAGGCATGGTCCACATCGGAGAAAACAAGGGTCGGCGCGAGATCACCGTGGCCACCCGCGGGGAGCAGGCGGAGGCGGTAAGTTATGTGATCCCGTTTGGGTCTCGCCTTAAGGTGCATGAGGGCGACCGCGTCTTAGAAGGCGAAGAGCTCACCGAAGGATCGGTGAATCCCCACGACTTGTTGAAGGTGAAAGGCCCGCGGGGCATTCAGATTTACTTGCTGCATGAAGTGCAGAGAGTGTATCGTGCCCAAGGCGTGGACATCAACGACAAGCATGTCGAGGTCATGGTGCGGCAAATGATGCGCAAACTGAAGGTCGATGAGGCGGGAGACACGACCCTGCTTCCCGGTGCGCTGGTGGATCGATTCGATTTCGAAGACGCCAATGCGGAGGTCCTCTCCGTGGGTCGTATGCCGGCGGTCGCCAAGCCGGTCGTGCTAGGAATTACCAAAGCGTCGCTGGCCACCGACTCCTTCCTCTCCGCGGCCTCCTTCCAGGAGACCACCCGGGTCTTGACCGAGGCTTCCATCAAGGGCAAGCGCGATCCCTTGCTGGGCTTAAAGGAGAACGTCATCATTGGCAAGCTCGTGCCAGCAGGCACGGGCATGTCTCGGTACCGCAACGTGGAAGTGCAGTTGGCTGAAGGATACCAAGAGGCGGAAGCGGAAGACGCGCTGGCCAATCCTGTGGTGGGGTAGGCGCCGGGGGCAAGCGGGGCACCGACGAGGCCAAGAACGCGTCGTTGACACCGGTTTGCCCCCGGTGATAAAATGTCCTAGTGTGCCTAAGCCGGGAACGCAAGGAGACAGGTGCTGTGTCGACGCAAGCGCTGAGGCAATCTAGATGGCGCGTAGTAGGCGCGAAGGAGACCTTGAAACAGGTGATCGCGGGGCACGCGGTGGAAGTGTATGTGGCTCGGGATACGGATTCCAAGGTGGTGTCGGTGATTATCGCCGAAAGCGAGCGCCGCCACGTGCCTGTTTGCTATGTGGACACCATGAAAGCCCTGGGTGAAATGTGCGGAATCGAGGTTAACGCGACGGCGGCGGCGCTGACGAAAAGTGTGCCGGATGATGCAACAGGTTGATGGATGAACATGGAGAGTTTAAGGAGGCGCGAGATGCCGACAATTAATCAGTTAGTGCGACATGGACGCAGCAAGGGAAAGAAGAAGTCGTCCGCCCCGGCGCTGCAAAAGAGCCCCCAGAAGCGCGGAGTATGCATCAGCGTCAAGACCATCACCCCGAAGAAGCCGAATTCCGCGTTGCGCAAAGTGGCTCGAGTCCGCTTAACCAACGGGCAGGAAGTGACCGCTTATATCCCTGGCATCGGCCACAACCTTCAAGAGCATTCAGTAGTGCTGGTGCGCGGGGGTCGAGTTCGTGATCTTCCGGGCGTGCGCTATCATATCGTTCGAGGGGCATTGGACACCGCCGGCGTGCAAAAGCGCGCCCAGGGTCGATCTAAGTATGGCGCCAAGAAGGCCCAGCCCGCGGCGAAGAAGTAGGACGAGGAGGACATTATGCCAAGACGTGGACAAGCGGTGGCCCGCGAGGTAACACCGGATCCGATTTACCGAAGTCCGCTGGTGCAGAGCCTGATCAACAAGATCATGGTAAGCGGTAAGAAGAGTTTGGCTCAAGCGATTGTTTATCATGCATTTGACATGGTGGCCGAAAAAACGGGTCGCGACGCGCTGGAAGTATTTGAAACGGCCGTCAAAAACGCGACGCCACTACTGGAAGTGCGACCCCGCCGAGTGGGTGGAGCCACGTACCAGGTGCCCATGGAGGTTCGTCCCAGTCGACGACAGTCGCTGGCGATTCGCTGGTTGGTGAATTTTTCCCGCCAGCGGGGAGAACGCACCATGGAAGAGAAATTGGCTGGTGAGTTGGTCGACGCCTCACAGAATGCCGGCGGCGCGGTGCGGCGTCGGGATGAAACCCATCGTATGGCTGAGGCGAACAAAGCCTTTGCTCATTATCGGTGGTAAACGAAGAAGGGAGTCATCATGCCTCGCTCATTTAGTTTAGAGAAGACCCGTAATATTGGCATCATGGCTCATATTGACGCGGGTAAAACCACGACCACTGAGCGCATTCTGTTTTACACGAAGGTCAATTACAAGATTGGGGAAGTCCACGACGGGACGGCCACCATGGACTGGATGGAACAGGAGCAAGAGCGCGGAATTACGATTACGTCGGCGGCGACCACCTGCCAGTGGCGGGATCACCGAATTAACATTATCGACACGCCCGGCCATGTGGACTTCACCGTAGAGGTAGAGCGGTCCTTACGCGTGCTAGATGGCGCGGTCGCCGTTTTTGACGCCAAGGGTGGGGTGGAGCCGCAATCGGAAACGGTGTGGCGCCAAGCCGACAAATACTCGGTACCCCGAGTCGCTTACATCAACAAGATGGACATTGTTGGCGCTGATTTCGCTATGTGTGTGGACCAAATCCGAAATCGCCTAGGCGCCAATCCTGTCGCCATTCAATGGCCGGTTGGCGCTGAGGACACCTTCCGCGGCATTATTGACTTGATCCGCATGGAGGCTTATTTCTACTCAGACGACCTTGGCACCCAGGGGGGCTTTGAGCCCATTCCCGAAGACTTGCTGGAGGTGGCCGAGGAGCGCCGGCAGATGTTGCTTGAGGCCATCGCCGACGTGGACGACGCGCTGATGGAAAGGTTTCTCGAGGGCGAATCCATCACGGCGGAGGAGATCCGCGCTGCCTTGCGCAAGGGAACCGTGTCAAGTCAGTTCGTGCCGGTACTCTGTGGTTCCTCCTACCGCAACAAGGGCGTGCAGCCCCTGCTCGACGCCGTCGTCGACTTCTTGCCCTCCCCGCTCGATGTCGGGGCGGTCAGCGGCCGAAGTGTGGATGGCGAAGAGGAGATTTTGCGTGAACCGTCGGATTCGGCGCCGTTTTCCGCACTGGCCTTTAAAATCATGTCGGATACCTTTGTCGGCAAGCTCGCCTTCTTTAGGGTGTACTCCGGAACCCTGAGCTCTGGGTCCTACGTGTACAATGTGACCAAAGGCCGACGAGAACGGATAGGCCGATTGGTGCAGATGCACGCCAACAAGCGCGAGGAGATTGAAACGGTTTACACGGGGGATATTGCCGCCGCCGTTGGTCTGAAAGACACCACTACGGGGGACACCTTGGCCGATGAGCAAAATCCCGTCGTCTTGGAGTCGATGCAGTTCCCGGAGCCGGTGATTTCCGTGGCCATTGAGCCCAAGACCAAGGCAGACCAGGATAAGATGGGTGTGGCCTTAGGTAAGCTGGCCGAGGAAGACCCGACGTTTAGGATGCGAACGGACCAGGAAACGGGCCAGACCATCATTTCGGGTATGGGTGAGCTCCACCTCGAGATCATTGTGGACCGCCTGCTGCGAGAGTTTAAGGTGCAGGCCAACGTGGGTAAACCGCAGGTGGCTTACAAGGAGACCATCCGTAAGATGGTCGAGGCGGAAGGCAAATTCATTCGTCAGACTGGCGGCCGTGGTCAATACGGTCACGTATGGCTGCGCCTGGAACCGCTCGAACCGGGCCAAGGCTACGAGTTTGTCAACAAGCTGGTCGGGGGCGTCGTGCCCCGCGAATATGTCCCTGCGGTGGACAATGGAATCCGAGAATCGATGCAGTCGGGGGTCCTGGCAGGCTACCCCACGATTGACCTGCGTGCTACCATTTATGACGGCTCGTATCATGAGGTCGACTCCAGCGAAATGGCGTTCAAAATTGCGGGGTCGATGGCCTTCAAGGCAGGGGCGCTAAAAGCCAACCCCGTGTTGTTGGAGCCTATGATGGCCGTCGAGGTGGTCGTTCCCGACGACTACATGGGCGACGTGATTGGCGACCTGAATGCGCGCAGGGGCCGAATCGAGGGCATGGATCCGCGAGCTGGAGGGCTCCAGGTCATCCGTGGCTTAGTTCCCTTGGCGGAAATGTTTGGCTACGCCACTGACCTGAGGTCGCGCACGCAAGGCCGCGGGACGTACACCATGCAGTTTTCGCACTACGATGAGGCGCCCCGCCACATCACTGAACAGGTGATCAAGGCGAGGTCAGCGGCGGGCCCGACCCGCTAGTCCTAAGGACGATGTAACTATCAAGGAGGAGAAACTACCAGATGGCAAAGAAGAAGTTCGAGCGTAACAAGCCTCACCTAAACGTCGGCACGATTGGTCACGTGGACCACGGCAAGACGACATTGACGGCGGCAATCACCCGTGTGCTGTCTACTCAAGGCAAGGCGGAGTTTACCGCTTACGACCAGATTGACAAGGCACCGGAAGAGCGCGAGCGCGGCATTACCATCGCCACCGCCCACGTCGAATATGAAACTGAACCCCGACACTACGCTCACGTAGATTGCCCGGGACACGCGGACTACGTCAAAAACATGATTACCGGAGCCGCGCAGATGGACGGCGCGATTTTGGTGGTGTCGGCCGCGGATGGGCCTATGCCCCAGACCCGGGAACACATCTTGCTGGCTCGCCAGGTTGGTGTCCCCCACGTCGTGGTTTTCTTGAATAAGGCGGATCAGGTGGATGACGCCGAGTTGATGGAATTGGTCGAAATTGAGGTACGCGAGCTCTTGTCCAGCTACGAGTTCCCTGGGGACGAAATTCCGATCGTGGCCGGTTCGGCCTTGAAGGCACTGGAGTGTGGTTGTGGCAAGCGGGACTGTGAGTGGTGCGGAAAGATTTGGGAACTGATGGACGCCGTCGATGAATATGTGCCCACTCCGGAACGCGACACTGACAAGCCCTTTTTGATGCCGGTGGAGGACACCCATTCGATTACCGGTCGAGGCACCGTGGTGACGGGTCGTGTCGAGCGGGGAACGGTTAAGGTCGGCGAGGAAGTGGAAATCGTAGGGCTCCACGATGACGCGCGCAAGACCGTGGTGACTGGGGTGGAGATGTTCAAGAAGACCCTGGATCAGGCCGTGGCCGGTGACAACATTGGATGTCTTCTGCGTGGTGTGGATAAGGAGCAGGTGGAACGCGGTCAAGTGCTTTCCAAGCCCGGCTCGATCCACCCCCACACCAAGTTTTCATCCGAGGTCTATGTGCTCTCGAAAGAGGAAGGCGGACGGCACACTCCGTTTTTTAATGGCTATCGACCTCAGTTTTACTTTCGTACGACCGATGTGACCGGTGTCATCGAGCTGCCCGAAGGGGTCGAAATGGTCATGCCGGGCGACAATGTGCGCATGGAGATTGAGCTGATTGCGCCGATTGCCATGGAAGAGGGACTCAGATTCGCAATCCGCGAGGGCGGCCGCACGGTCGGCGCCGGCGTGGTAACCGGGATTAAGGCCTAAGGCCAGGAGGAACGATGGTGGCCCAGCAGAAGATACGCATTCGGCTCAAGGCATATGACCACGAGATTTTAGATCAATCCGCGGTGAGGATTGTGGAGACGGCGCGCCGCAACGGCGCGAGCGTCTCCGGTCCGGTGCCCTTGCCAAG
>JAKAAL010000260.1 GCA_021802375.1 Bacillota bacterium
CCGGAGCGATGATTCGATTGAGCGCATTCCGCCGAGCGAGCCCACCATTCGCCGGACCTTAGAGAGTATCGATGCCGCGGCGCTTGACCGCGTGTTGCACGACTTTCTGCAGCGTCAGGGGTTCGGACGCGCCCTCGCGATTGATGGGAAAACGCTCCGAGGATCCGGACACGGGGCCGAACGGCCCCGACATTTGATGGCGGCCGTCATCCACCAAACCGGGGTGGTGGTCGGCCAATCCGCCGTCGATCAGAAGACCAATGAGATTAAAGTCGCCCAACCGCTCCTGGACCCCCTCGATCTGGTCGGGCACGTGGTGACCGCCGATGCGATGCATACACAAGCCGCGTTTGCCCGCTACGTGGTCGACGAAAAACAGGCAGACTACGTGCTGACTGTCAAGGATAACCAACGGTTGCTGAAAACGCACCTCGCCCAGATGATCTGGGATTTTCCCCCCCTCAGGCGGAAACTCGCCATAAGGGCCATGGGCGGATTGAGCGGCGCCGCATTTGGGTTAGCACGGCGATCCGAGGGTCTCGCTGGTTTCCGCGCGTCGAGCAGTGTTTCCGGATCGAGCGGGACACCACCGACCTTCACGGTCGCGCGATGCGCCACGAGTATGCTTATGGCGTGAGCAGTTGTCTGCCCGAAGAGGTGTCGCCTGAGGACCTCTTGCACTTCGTGCCAGGGCATTGGGGGATCGAAAATAAGCTCCACTGGGTGCGCGATGTCACGTTCGACGAAGACCGATCCCAAATCCGGACCGGAACCGGTCCGCAGACGATGGCCACGCTCCGCAATCTCGCGGTCAGCCTCCTCCGCTTAAACGGCCACCTGAATCTCGCCCAGGCGACGCGGTATTACAACGCGCACCGCCATGAGGCCCTGCGCCTGATCGGCGCCTAATTGTCGCGCGCCCTCGTAGCCGCCATCCCCTGCTCATCGGCCCGACGGTTTGATTTTCTCTGCCGCCAGGTCGATCGCCATGGACCACGCCCGATTTCCTCCCGGCCACCGACGGTGAGGTTCGTGAGCGATGATCAACTGCCATGGACTTTGACGAATCCCTGAGCGTTCCCCCCTGCCACAAGGAGTTCGTCTGCTCGATGTGGAATTCACGAGGGTGCGGGATTATCATCGAGGAGCCGGCAATGAACGGAGCACCGTGGTTAGAAGTCATCACCCAGCATGCTCAACTGAATCCTTACGGCCCCAGGGTTCAGGCGGCCCCCGTCCTCGGCATTGACACGGAGACTACGGGGCTCGACCCGTTGTGCGACACGGTGCGACTGGTCCAGATTGCCGCACCCGGATTGCCAGTTCTCATTTTCGACATGTGGAACGCCGATCCGCCCACGTCGGCATATCTTCAGACCTTACTGGCTGGACGGGCCGTGAAGGTATTTCAGAACGCGAAGTTTGACATGAAGTTTCTCCAGCAAGCGGGCCTTCCAGTGGCGGGGCGGGTGTTTGATACCTACCTGGCTGCACAGCTCTTACGCCAGAAGACCCGATTGGTGAAATTGGGTTTGGACACACTCGCGCAGCACTATCTCTCCCGTGACGTAGCCAAGGACTATCAGACCAGCGACTGGCGGGGCACGTTGTCTCCGGCACAGTACGAGTACGCCGCACGTGACGCCGCCATCCTGCTTCCGCTGCGGGAGGCGATGATTCGGGATCTCCAGTCTGAAGACCTGGTCGACGTGGCTCAACTGGAATTTCATTGCTTACCGGCGGTCGTGGAAATGGAGCTCACCGGCATTCAGTTGGACCTGGATCGCTGGCAGCGGGTCGGTGAACATCTCGAACAACAACAGGCAGCGGCCGCCGCGGCCCTGCATAAACAGCTTGGCAACAAGGCAGCGGTTCAGATGGATTTCTTTGGTGACAACGAGAGCTCTCTCAACTTAGATAGTCAGCAGCAAGTCCTACAGGGGCTGAAGGGTCTAGGGATCCCGGTCACGAATACCGCGAAAAACCAACTCATCCCTCTTGCCCGCGAGCATCCGGTGGTTCAAGACCTGCTGGCCTACCGGAAGGCATCCAAAGCCTTGCAAGCCTTCATATACAGCGTTCCTGAAACCATTCATCCCACGACGGGCCGCTTGCATCCGCAGTATCACCAAATTGGTGCGGCGACGGGGCGGTTCTCGTGCGGCCATCCCAATTTGCAGCAGATTCCGCGAAGCCGCGAGTTCAGAAGCTGTTTCGTCGCGAAGGCAGGCCACAAATTGGTGATCGCCGACTATTCCCAAATTGAATTGCGGGTGGTTGCGGAGATATCACGAGACGAAACGATGATCGATGCGTATCGAACGGGGCAGGACTTGCACCGCCTGACGGCGTCGCTTATTGCGAATAAGACCCTAGACGGCGTGACCAAGGACGAACGGCAGGCAGCCAAGGCCGTCAATTTTGGGCTTGTTTATGCCATGGGAGCGCGTGGACTGAAGACCTACGCGGAAACCACATATGGCGTCGCCATGACGCTGGAGGAAGCCGAGTTGTTCCGGCAGCGCTTCTTCCAGGCATATTCGGGGGTTGCCGCCTGGCACAAGTCGGTGAAAGTGTCGGACGCCCAGGCAGCCCGTACTCTGGCTGGCCGGGTCCATCGCTGGCGCCACGGCGCCAGTGTGAGCGGCCTATACAATTATCCGGTACAAGGAACGGCTGCAGACATCGTCAAGCAGGCGCTCGCGGATTTGGTCGACGCGCTCCGGGGCTGTTCGGCCAAAATCGTGGGCATGGTGCATGACGAAATTATCCTCGAGACCGCCGCCGACGAGGCGTCTCGAACTGCTCAGATTTTAAAAGCCACCATGGAGGCGGCGGGTGCACGCTACCTCAGGCGCGTACCGGTAGTCGCCGACGCGATGGTGGTGGAGAACTGGGCGGAAAAGTAGGGGATGGACCGACCGCAGCATCACGGATGCCACGATTTCATACCTCAAATGGGCGTTCCCTCTTGCAATATATAACTACATAGTTATAAGGTAATGGCGGTGGTGATGCCGATGAACTTCGAAAATTTAGCCGACGCCTTAAAGGCATTGGCTGATCCGACCCGTCTTAAGATTGTATCCTTGTTAAATGTCCGCGATTGTTGCATCTGTGAACTCGTGCCCTTGTTCGGGATCTCACAGCCCGCTGTGTCCAAGCACATGCGCCGCCTTAAGACGGCAGGGCTGGTGCACGAAACCCGGAAAGGGATGTGGGTTTTTTATGGGCTAAATGCCGATCGACTAGCCGAGATTGGCGTGTCCCTATCCCGTCTGCCGGACTTGCGAGCGGACTTAGAGCACCTCCAGCAACAAGGATTGTTGGTCTGTGAATAGAGGAGTTGTCAGCACATGAGGCCTCGCTTGGCGTTTTTGGATCGGTACCTGACCGTCTGGATTTTCCTGGCAATGGCCGTCGGTATTGGAATGGGATATGCATCACCGGACTTGGCGCATCGCCTCGAACGATGGCAAGTCGGGACAACGTCCATTCCCATTGCCGTCGGATTGATTCTCATGTTGTATCCGCCGATGGCGAAAGTTCGGTATCGCGACATCGGTCAGGTCTTCCGCAACGGGCGCATCTTGGGGTTATCCCTCGTCCAGAACTGGGCGATCGGCCCGGTGCTGATGTTCGTGTTGGCAATTGTTTTTCTGAGAAGTCAGCCGGAGTACATGATAGGCCTTATCCTAATCGGTCTCGCACGGTGCATCGCCATGGTAATCGTCTGGAACGACCTGGCGCGGGGCAACGCCGCCTACGCGGCGGGATTGGTAGCCTTTAACGCCATCTTTCAGGTGGTGTTTTATTCCCTGTATGCTTATCTCTTCGTGACGATCATTCCCCGATGGCTGGGTGTGCACAGTTTGGTGGTCCACATCACGATCCTGGACGTGGCCAAGAGCGTGGCCATCTATCTAGGGGTTCCCTTTCTTCTCGGGCTGCTGACCCAAGCAGTCTTGGTCCCTTTAAAGGGGCGCGACTGGTATGACCGCCAGTTTGGGGCGCGTATCGGACGTCTGACGTTAGCGGCGTTGCTGTTTACCATTGTGGTCATGTTTTCGTTGAAGGGTCAGCTCATCGTCCAGTTGCCCATGGACGTCGTCCGCATCGCCGTTCCGCTGTTGATTTACTTTGTGGTCATGTTTCTGGTCTCATTTTGGATGGGAAAACGAGCGGGGGCAGACTACTCTGTATGCTGTGCGCTCTCGTTTACGGCGGCCAGCAATAACTTTGAATTGGCCATCGCTGTGGCGGTCGGCATCTTCGGCATCAACTCGGGCGCCGCCTTCGCCGCAGTGATTGGTCCGCTGGTGGAGGTGCCGGTAATGATTGCCCTGGTCAATGCGGCCTTATACTTTCAACGAACGTTCTTTCGGGAGGGATTGGCGTGACAAAGCCTGTCGTTTATTTTTTGTGCACTGGCAACTCCTGTCGCAGCCAGATGGCGGAGGGCTGGGCGCGTCAACTCGGCCAAGACCAGATTGTTGTCTATAGTGCGGGCATCGCCCCCCACGGCGTGAATCCGCGCGCCGTGGCGGTCATGCAGGAGACGGGGGTTGATATTGCGCACCACACCTCCGATCCGATTGATCTCGATCTCTTGCACCGAGCGGATTACGTGATTACCCTGTGCGGCGACGCTGATGAAGCGTGCCCGGTAACCCCGCCCCACGTGACACGGTTGCACTGGGGATTGCCCGATCCCGCGCGGGCGGTCGGGGCGGAGTCCGAGATCATGGCCAAGTTCCGGGAAGTCCGGGACAACATTCACGAGCGCGTGCGGCACTTTTTAGCGGAGGAATTGGGCGTCGCAATACCTCCGTTATAAGGGGGGAGCCGGGAGCCGACCCGAATTTGAGTGGGTGAAACCGTCGGAAATGCAGAGGAGGCCGGAAGCGGTGGATTTAACCCCATTTGTACGAGTGGCGCGTGAGATGTCGTCGGCTGACCCGGCCCACGACTTTTTGCATGTGCAGCGGGCGTGGAACAATGCCCAGAAGATTATGCAGGCCACACCTGCAGATGTGGAGGTAGTGGGGCCGTCGGTGTTATTGCACGAGCTCTTCAACTATCCCAAAAACGATCCCCGCTCGCCTTTGTCCGGGGATGTCTGTGCCGAATACGCACAGGAGGTGCTCGCACAGGTCGATTATCCGGGAGAGAAACGGGACTTGGTGTTGGACTGTATCCGCTTTCATTCTTTTTCCCGGGGCGTGGTGCCCCCGCATATGGAGGGGAAAGTGGTCCAAGACGCGGATCGGCTGGATGCTCTGGGAGCGATCGGGTTGGCGCGGCTTTTTGCCACGGGTGCCCAAATGCAACTTCCCTTTTATCATGCGACGGATCCCTTTGCCCAACATCGGGAGGTGGACGACAAAAAGAACAGCTTGGACCATGTCTACACAAAACTATTGAAACTGCCCGACGCCATGCATACGCCGGTGGCAAGAGACATGGCCGCCACGCGGATTGAATTTATCAAGCAGTACCTCCGACAACTGGGGTCCGAGCTCTAAAGGAGGAACGGCAGGAGGGCTAGCCCGGCGCATTTGGGGACGCGCATGGCTAAGGCAGAGCACGGCTCCAAGTTGCGGACCGCGGCTCCGGGGCTCTCGAATATTGAGACCCGGCCAACGCTCCCGGATATCGTAGCATGGGGCGGGGTTGCCGCCACCGATGACCACGCGGAACTTTACGCCCCTCCCACTCGCTATGGAAACGGATGTCGCTGCCAGCGCGCCAGTCCGTCGATAGGTCGCTGCCGTATCGCCATTGCTTGACGAGTGCGGGCTCCGTCAGCGCCGCCCACACGTTCCTGGCCGGGGCCTGAATAATTACCCGGCTCGTGTTCTTCGCCAGCTCGTGTTCGCTCCTCCCGATGGGTGCGATTGGGTGGTCCGACCCTGTTGTCACGTCCTATCGTGGACGTCCCTTCACCGGCGTGCAAATCGTTCGCACTCCCTAGCACGCCGTTTTTTATTAGGCACCGATTCCATGGCTCGGTGGAGGCGTCACGCCGGTCTCCGCCCACACCCGCCAATCGCCAACGCATAGGGAAAACGTCCTGCGCCGGCAGCCCAGGCCCCACGCGTCAACGATGAAACCGTTGCCACCTGCCCGGGGCTTCGGCTGCGGGCTTGCCGGGGCGTTAAACCCCCACGAGCGCGAGCAACGCCACAACCAGTGTAATCCCTGCAATGACGAAGGTTGCCGTGGATGTACGCCACCGGCTCGCGAGCCGGATGACGCCGCTGATGGCTGCGAACGACACCACGCTCGCTACGGCGACCATCAGGATGGTGGTGGTCAACCCGAGCTGTGCGACGGCGGCTGTTCCTCCATGGCCGATAAGTAAGGGGACCAAT
>JAKAAL010000261.1 GCA_021802375.1 Bacillota bacterium
CGAAGCCGAGGTGGGCTGAATTCCATTAATGGTTCGAACTGTCCACTCGGTGTTGGTTGTGCTTTTGACGGTTACGCCGAGTTCTGATGAGCCTTTGGGCACGGTCCACGTCACCTGGTTGGTCGACGAATAGGGTTCAATAATGTGGCGTACACCTTGAGCTGATTCGGTCCAAAATTGGTAGTGAACGGTGCCGGTGATTGAAGTCGTAGCCGTCCAAGAAGCGGAGGCGCCGACAGGAATATCGCCGCTCGGACCGAGCAGGTGTAAAGACGAAGAAGCGGCCGGAGCAGCAAAGGCCAGTACCGGAACTGCCAGTAACGATGCCGTCAAAATGGCGGTTGCGCCTAGCGTACGGGAAAAAATTCTCATTCGAAGTAGATCCTCACTTTCTAAAGGCGAGCCACGTTTGTAACCAGTGGGCACGCTTATCGTATTGTCAAGGAAAGGCTCTCTGAGGATATCAGAAAATGTCAAGGCATTAAGAACCTCATCGCCAGCATTCGAGTCGACAAGGCTTGCCCATGCTATCATACAATCATAGTCTAGATGAAATGGGAGGTGGGGGATGAGTAATGAAGATCGTGACGATTGAAACGTTTACCAAGAACCCGGTGAGCATCGTGCGCGTCACCTTGGATGACGGCCAAGAGGGAATTGGCCAAATCGCTCCTTATCAAGCGAATATTTCCGCCTTGGTATTGCACCAGCAGATCGCTCCGTTGGCGTTAGGCCAAGAGTTTGAAGACATCCCCGAATGGATTGACGCCTTGATTGAACACGAGCACAAATTTCCTGGATCCTACGTGTGCAGAGCCGTCGCTGGTTTGGATACGGCGCTGTGGGACGCCAAGGCCAAGGCATCGGATAAAAGCGTTACGGAATTGGTTGGGGGCCGACCGCGGTCGATTGCCGTCTATGGGTCGAGCATGCGCCGGGATATTAGCCCAGATGACGAGGCCGTGCGTCTACGGGCGTTGGCCGATGATGCGGGCTATCGTGCGTTCAAGATTCGAGTTGCGACCCCCTTCGGTCACGATCGAGACCAATGGCCGGGTCGGACGGAGGCGGTGATTCCGGCGGTGAGACAAGCCCTAGGCGACGACATCTGGCTCTACGCGGATGCCAACAGCGGCTACACGCCAGGACGCGCGATTGAGGTGGGCCGCCTGTTGGAAGATCACGGTTATTGCCACTATGAGGAACCCTGCCCCTATCCCGAACTAGAGTGGACCCAGCAAGTGGCCGATGCGCTAGAGATTGCAGTCGCTGGAGGCGAACAAGACACGTCAATGGCGACCTGGCACCGTATGATTCGCATGCGCGCGGTGGATATCGTGCAGCCTGATATTTGCTATGTCGGAGGATTTAGTCGGGCACTTAAGGTGGCTCGGTTGGCTGCTGACGCCGGTCTTCCCTGCACACCTCATGCCGCTAATCGTTCGTTGCTATCGATATTCACAATGCATTTGTTGGCGGCAATTGAGAACGGCGGACCGTATATGGAGCATTCGATTGAACCGACCGCGTGGACAGAGCCGCTCTTTGATTCCTCGGTGTTAGCCGTCCACGAGGGAGAGGTCCAGTTTCCGACAGAGCCGGGTTGGGGAGTGAGCATCGCCCAGGATTGGCTTGACACAGCTGAGCATCAGGTCACACCCCTGCAGTGAGGGTCAAGGGGCCAATTTCACCTCCTTTTTGGGGAACCGCGTAAACAGAACGACCGATTCGGGCGGCAAATGATGCGGTGATGACAAGACGGGAGATTTGTGGACGCTGCAACCTAGTCTTAAGACAAATTATTCGAATGAGGGACTTATGAACGACAATCCGATGTTGGTATTTGCTGGCCGTGGGAGCATTCAGTTGACCGCAAACATTTGCAGTTATTTGGGGATTAGCCCGGGGAGAAACGAAACTTTACAGTTTTCTGATGGGAATACGTTCGTGCGCATTCTAGAAAATGTGCGAGGCCAAAGTGTCTATTTGGTCCAGTCCACGATCTATCCCACAAACGACCACTTTATGGAACTCTTGTTTTGGATCGATGCCTTTAAGCGTGCGGGTGCCGATGTGGTTACGGTGATTATTCCCTATTTTAGCTATGGCAAGGGCGATAAAAAAGACGAACCTCGAGTGTCCATTCGCGCTCGAGTGTGCGCAGATGCCATCGAAGTCGCCGGTGCGGATCGGGTGGTCACCATGGATCTTCATGCTCCCCAAATTCAGGGGTTTTTTCGTAAGCCCGTAGACAATTTGTATGCCCTGCCAGCACTTTGCCAAAAGATCCAAAGTATGGAACTAGACGACCTGGTGGTGGCTTCTCCAGATGTGGGCTTTGCTAAGCAAGCGCGGCGATATGCTTCGTTTCTGGGTACGACCATTGTCATTGGAGACAAGGAGCGGCGCACTCACGACGAAAATGCATCGGTCTTGCAAATCATCGGAGACGTGCGTGATAAGTCGGTGGTCGTGGTTGATGATTTTGTAGCTTCGGCAGGAACGCTGGCCAACGTAGCGAAGGCATTGGTTCAGGCAGGAGCCCAGAGCGTGTATGCGGCGGTGACTCACGGAGTGTTGGCCCGAGGGGCGATGGAAAAAATTGATCAAAGTCCGATTATTCGGCTGTGGATTACGGATACGGTAGAAAATCATCCGTTCGAATTCTCGCCGAAGGTGGAGGTAATCTCGGTCGCTCCCCTGTTTGCTGAGGCGATCAAACGCATTCATCACCGGGAGAGTATTAGTGAAATGCTGAGGTTTCGAAGCGATCAGGATGTGCTTGACTGATCGACCCAAAACCAGGCTAAGGCCTTCGGCGCTGGGCTTGGGCCTTAGCGAGATCATCCGGCATTGGGCAGGAACTTTTGCTCTTCGGCTGCAGTAATACCTAGCGGCCACTTGGGCTCACTAACGGGTGCCCAGCCAAGGTTGGTTTCCGTATAAAGGGGGGTGGGAAGCCCAGCTTCGAGGCGGGCTTGACGATAAATGCGCATCGTGCGGTCCGTCCAGCCGTCGATTTTGTGCCAGTGTTTGCGGGTGCGAAAGAAACTTTGCAACTCGCGATATCCGCGGGCTGAGCGAATTTGGTAGAAGACGACGGCGGCCTCGGGATTGCGGCTGGTGTATACCGCTAACACTTTCGGGAACTGGTTCATCATGACTCCTTCTTCCTATATTGTGATTGTGAGTACAATCACAATATAGCGCGTTGGTGAGGTTTTGTCAAGGCGTAGAGGGGTTGACGTGAGAAATTGGTTGGCAGGCTGACACCGAGGAAAATCCAATGTGGTCTGGAACCGTTAATGGAATTCAGCCCACCTCGGCTTCGCCTCTTGTCGTTTCCCTCGACTCTTCCATTCGCTTGAGCCAACCGGGTCTGGGCCGGTTTTGGCTCGAAAACCCCGCTGCCGAGTGGCTGACCCTAGGCGCCTATTCCTCTCAGCCCACCTCGTGGACCCCGCTCTTCCCGGGAACCTATCACATGGTCTCCATGACAAAAGCCCCAGGCGCCAGCGACGTGAACGCCCATGCAGTGGAACGAACGGTCGAGGTTGTGCCAAAAAGTCATGCCCTGGTGGCCTTAGGGGATTCGATTAGTTTTGGCTGGGATTTAGGCAATAATTGGAATCCTTCGCCCGACGCCTTCCCGTTTTTGATGGGCAAGGTCGAAAAACTCCCGGTAGACGACCTCGGCTATCCCGGTTGGACGACCGCCAATCTTTTGCACGCCTTGCCGACCAAACTCTACACCTCTACCTTAGCCACGGCTTCGGTGGTAACCATTGACATCGGCAACAATGACTTATTGCAACCTGCGACTAAGGATGGCCTCTTGGGGGCCAATCCGCCCAGTTCTCTCTCTTCCTCGGCCTTAGATGGATTAGAAGCGGCAACTAAGACTATAGGCAGCAATCTGGCCCTCATTCTCAGTGATGTGCAACACGAGGCTCCGAACGCTCGCATCATCGTCTACAATCTATACGATCCCATGGCTAGCAACAAGAGCCTCGTCGGTGCGGCGGCTTCGAGCCTGGTTGGCATGGCTGACGGGTTGATCGCTAAAGACGCGGCGGCCGCCAACGTGACTTTGGTGAATGCTTATGCCGCATTTCAAGGACACCAGTCGGCATATGTGCAAGCTGCCAATTTTCACCCCACCCTGGCCGGCCAAGCAGTTTTAGCCAAAATTGGCGAGCAGGCTTTGGCTTCCGCTCCATAACGCTTCGCCAGATTTAGGCTGGATGTTGGACAGCGCGAAACGCCTCGTGGACTTCTCACCAAATCGCGAGAGAAATCCCGTCATTGCCCGGCTCCAGCCAGAATCCCCGCGTCCTCGGGCCAGGAGAAGTCGAGCGCACGTCTTGCCTTTGTGGTTTCGCAGAACCGTTGGGTAGACGGAGAACTCGACCGATCTTGGCCTTCCGCTAAGGCGACATCCTACAAAAGGTCTTCTTTATCTTCGCCACTCACCACTCACCAAATTTGGCACGAACTTTTTTTGGTTTAGGCGCCTCGACCAGCGCCAACACCAATTCTCGATAATGCCCCGGCCAATATCGTTCCGGACGCGGCTGTTTGGCCCCCAAGTCTTTATCCGGGGCACAGGCATCAAAGGCGTTGCGCCAGCGCAGAGGAACCTGTCCACTGCCATATACGGCTCCGGCCAACGCCCCTGCAACCGCTGCGTTAGTGTCGGTGTCGCCTCCCAGCATGACCGTGTCCACGATGACACTTTCGAGGTCATTCGCGTGCAAAAGTTGATAAAAAGCATTATGCAAGGTCAGCAGGACATGGCCCGAATGCGGGGAATAAGGAGGTTTAACCAACTCCGGCGCTCGCGCCCGGGTGATGGCGTCGAGCACCGACGGCTCTGTTCCATACTGCTTTTGAAAGTCCAAGGCACACTCATACGCTTCCTTAGCCGAAAGTCCTTGAGAAATCACTTGCGCCAAGGTGACCACAAAGACTGCCGAGGCTTCGCGACAGACCGGGTGAGGATGGGTCAGGCGTGCGTCCAAACGGGCATACTCCGCCAATTCTGTAGGTTCCTTGGCATAGCCCCAAATCCCTAGCGGACTTTGCCGCATTAGTGCCCCATTGGCCAAGCTGTTCTTATCCGCCTGACGTTCGAAACTCTCCGCCATAAACGAGAGATTTACACTATAGTGCCCGTTGACCGCCTGTCGGATGGTTTTGCCGGCAGAGAACGGCTGGCTATCCCGCCAATTCCGGTAATGGAAAGCGACCACGTTAGGTTCGAACCGAGGATAGGTTTCCTTCAAAGCATAAGCCAATTCCATGGCCAGTTCTGAGTCGTCGCTGGGTTGTCCCGCAAGCGTGTTCCATACCATCCCGTCGCCCATATCTCGCAGTCCGTTCGGCCACTGAGCCCATATCGACTCGGACGTTTGAGCCTCTACCATACATCCCAGGGCATCGCCGGCTAGCTGGCCCAGCCAGCATCCGAGAGCCCGCTCCATTTGTTCTGGTTGCATTATCGTCTCCTCCAGGCTTTTCGCCTCAGCCAATCCAATCCCATGCCCTCAAACCTCCACCCCTCGATCGAATCCAACGCAAAATCTCCCTCATCAATTACAGGAACGAAACCGCTGTTGCATACCACTAGGAATTTATACAATTCGCCACGATGTTCCATCCTCCTCCTGTTCACGATAATATTTTTGGCAGGTTCTAGTGATGGAACCTTTTACCGCGGTCCCCATACATTACCGATAAGATTCTGATTCACGCATCTAGCCACGATCCTGAAAAACGGTCCGACGTCGGCATCTTAGTTGCGCCCGCCAAGAAGGGAGAACCTTTCGTGCGCACTCAAAACACTTTAACCGGCCGCGTCGTCGCTCCCTGGAATCCTGCTTATGACGTCTCTCGGGTCGACTACAATGCCCGTTTCGCTCCGTTTTTCCCCGACTATATCGTCTATGCGGAAGCCATTGGCGATATCGTGCGGGCACTGACATGGGCTTCCCACCATCACATCGAGTTTCGCATTCGTAGTGGCGGACACAGTTACGAGGCTTATTCGCTACTGAACCGCGGACTGGTTATCGACGTCAGTGCACTCCATTTCATTCACCGCGAGGAAAGCACCGGGCTCTGGCATATGGGCCCTGGGGCCACGCTCCTCGACGTCTATCAAACCCTTTGGAATCAAGCCCATATGACCATCCCAGGCGGTTCCTGCCCTACGGTCGGCCTCTCTGGGCTCACATTGGGCGGGGGGGGTGGCCTGACCTCTCGCCAATGTGGGCTCAGCATAGACGCCCTGGCACAAGTACAAATGGTCGACGCTCGCGGTCAAACCCTGTACGCTTCCCGCCGAGTCCATCCAGAACTCTTTTGG
>JAKAAL010000262.1 GCA_021802375.1 Bacillota bacterium
CTACCGTGTGATTACGGAGATTAGCATCCTGGATGCAGTCGATAACCAGACGGCATTCATGCGATGTGTCCATGTCGAGGAGGTAGTCCAAGCATGAGCAGCCCATACATGCGGTATGAGCATACCCGGCGCCTCACGCGCGTCGTGATAACCGTCATAGTAAGCGTCGTCACGGCAATAGCGGCGCGGTGGATACCGAGGCCCTTTGGTCCTGGACTGCACCTGGTGGCTAGCATTGCATCTGGACTGGGCCTGATTAGGATGATCTGGCTGTTCGTCAATGCGAGTCACTTTGTATAGGGCACCCCTGTGCGCACTCATAAACAAATTGGAGGGATTAGCCGATGCCAGCAGTTAACGATGAGGACTTCGACACAGTGTTTGACGGTCGAGGACCGCGGCTGGAGCCTATAGATGAGACAGAAAATCTTCCTGAAGTTACGTTTTTGGGAGACCGCGTCATTAAGTCGGAAAATGTACCGCCTGAATGGTTTACACCCGATGATCACAGTCTGATGTCCGGTGCTTTTGGCGAAGGTCATGATACGGATGCAATCTATCCTCCTAATGATGACCCGCGATTGCCACCTGGGCCTCAATGAGAAGACGGCGCATCGACCTGATCGTTTTTTATCCGTTACCTAACTGGAAAGGGGCATTGCTGTGGATTGGCATCGCTGGCGCCCTACGCGGCGTCTAGAACTTGCGCAGTCAGGTCGGCGCGTGCTGCTCATATGGCTGCTAACTCTCGCTGAGGTTGGCGTGGCTTACTGGGCTGTCTTTGATCTCTATCGCTCGTCCATGCCGCTGGTCTATGGGGTAGGCGTAACAGTTGGATGGATTCTTAGTGGATGGGGCGCTGGGCTTCTAGCAGTTCCTTTGGGGGCAATCCAAATGTGGACGAAGAGGACACCCCGCGCTTTCATTGCTGGGATAGCTATTTGCCTTGGCACCATGAGTCGCGCAGTACCGGTATTCAGTATCCTTGTTTCTCTGCACCTGAGACTGGACGGTCAGCAAATCGTGATTATTGGCATCGGGGTGTTGATGGGGCTTTTTTTCCAATTGTCGATGTTTGCTTTGCTTTCCACCAGTTACGATGCGATTCTCTCGGGTGGAGTGTGGGTGTGGAACCGGTATATTGTGCGCGGTGCCGCATTCTCCGAGTCGGTTCGATAGGAGGATTCAACAAATGTTCACACCATCTCTTAGCGAGCTTATTTCAGCGCGTACGATTACAAAAGATGCGGCGGATGATCTGGTTCATCGTCTCCGTGAGGATAGGGCCAACTTACTAATTATCGGAGTCGGCAGTTCCGGTCGCATGATTTTAACGCGAGCTCTCGTCGCGGCAGCGTTTCCAGATGATACCAGAGCACTGGTGCTACAAAGCAGTGCTGAAAAAACGGCTGACTTGTTTGAGAATATCGATGTGTTGCTTCATACAATTCCCGAGAATTACCCCGAGTCCATTCGTGATGGTCAATACAACTTGGCCATTTTATACGACCTCAACGTCCTCACACTTCCCTTATGGCAACGCCTGGTGGATGACCACCACTGCTCCGTGATAGCCCATATCAGCCCGTATGAGGATCTTATGGCGGAAGTTCTACCGCGCCGACTATTCCCTATCACAAATCCGAGCGGCGTTGACCCGAACCATATAGCCCAAATCCGCCAGCGGTTACAGTCGCGTCCGTTTATTGTGGTGTCCATGCAAACCGAGCGGGATATGATGTATGGTTCGCGCCGTGGAGTTCGTGAAATTGGCTACCTACAAGAAAGCGGTGAGCTTGGGGACGTGCGCCATATTTCATGAATCGGACCAGCGAGCCACAGAAGGTGTAGCTGAAAGGAGCGTACACTATGAATGATCGCGGAGAGGTTATCCTAAATCCCACCACACAAGACGGCCAAGGTATCGTAATTGCCAGCAGTCATTTTATGCACACATCGGAGAGTTCGCGAGCTTTGAATCCGATAATCGAGGTGGCTACAGTTATGGAAGGTGATCTGAGAGGCGCGGAGGCTGCTGGGTTTCTGGAAACCCTCCTGAATGCGCCTGCTGGAATGGTTACTTCGTGTCTTTGTGGTCACGATCAACTGCATGGGATGTCTATTGAGGCCGTCAAGAAGCTCTTGGTAGAACACATCCGGGACTCGAGGGCTCAATCATGAGCAATGAGACGTTTGGACAAGGCGGTTCTGGTCTACCCAAGGATGCCAGAACGCGGACAAATTTGCCCGATATCATAGACCGTGTGCTTTGGTTTGTCTGGGACCGCGCAGACCTGCTGGGGATAGTGGCCCTGACGGTGAGCATGTGGCGGCTTCGTAGCCGCCCCGGAGTGCCGAGGCATCTGACATTCGCGTGGTTGACGTGGTTTGCCCGGTCGTGGCCAGCAATCACGTTGCATGTCCTGTTAGGCATTTTCGGCGCTCTTCTGTTTGCCGTTGTTTTCGAGATAAACAACTACCTCCAACACCGGAAGCGCTCTGACGCTTCGTTCCGGTGGTTTTCCCTCGTGCTTGCCGAAAACGCTCATCTATTTCCGCTGGCCATTTCGTCCGCTTTCATCACAGCATGGATGGGGCTGCACTAAATCAACTCGGTTGTCGGGGCCGTCAAACGCGATCCCGCATCTGCTCTATTGATAAGGAGATGACAAAGCTATGGACCAACAGCAGCATCACGTGATTCTCGCCAAATCCCACTCGGGTAATGGTTCCCACAGAACTCTTGAGGAACTATTTCGTGCTACGCTCGCGCAGCATCCGGAGCGCCCCGTGGTTGGTGAGCTTCGCGGAGAAGAATCTCTCGACGTCATTGAGGGCGTGCTTCGCAATGGGGATGGAATGAGCAACCTGGTAAGGTTTTCGACCGACGATGTTATCGACCACCGCACGCTTGTTATCTTTTTGGAAGATACCGGTGAGCTGCAGTCAGGGCCTGCTCAGGAGGGTGATTGCTGATGTCTCTGCATGGGTTTTCTCTTATGGTCCCATGGGTAGCCCGAGGTGTTGGGGCGGTCGTGGTGGTGCTGGGGTTGCTTGCGTTCAAGTTTCCACGGATTCGGCACGGCATCAGCCCGTGGGTTCTCGTGGTTTTTGGAGGCGTCTTTCTTCTCGTCGGCGTCCCCATCATCCCAACCTTCCTCAATATTTGACCTAAGCGGCACTCGCACAGAGTGCGCCATCCATAGAGACTCGGGAACAGGAGGTATAACGTGGCTAAACCTCGCCGCAACACTGCGTCGTCTACCGGCCTTCACGCAACAAGCTGGACCCAGCGGATTACGCTGGGTCTCGCGTCCCTCGCGGTCGTCGGCATGGTTTTTGGTTTCATCATCACCCTCATAACCCCATCGGTTCAAGCTGCTCCAGCCAGCCCGACAGCCGTTGCTGCCGCAACGCCGACCGCTGGTCAACCATTCGCGGTGGGCCAATCTTTCAACTTTCGCGAAACTGTTCTGAGTCTCCAAGGCCAACCCACAACCTTGGTACGCGGTGCTCGCGGTACAGTCGTTCTTTTAATGGCGAGTTGGTGTCTTTACTGTGGATATGAAGATCGCTGGGTGATGCCAATATTGGCGGAGCATCCTGGAATCGCCATTGACATTATCGATATCTCCCCCGACGGAGGCATTGCCAATCCTGGACTCGAGTCCCCCGCGTTCACCGGCCATGACGGCTCTCGCCAACCTATCACCATCGCAGGTATGGAACAGACCATGCAGCAGTATAGCCGCATCTACCATTTGAGCCGTCAAGCGAATATTCACGTGTATGTGGCTCCAGTAGCTACTCAGAAGGCGTGGGCGGTCGCTACTTTCCCGACCATGGCTTTTGTGAATGAAGCCGGGCAAATCGCCGTGGCTCCCCAAGGCGCGCAGACTCTGGCGGAAGCACAGCAAGATTGGACGCACACCGTGCATGGGTAGGTCGCGGTCGTGGACGAGCGCCTTTATCTACGGAGCGTCTGTTTTCATGGTGGTTTGGATTCGGGTCGATCCCAACAGCGCCTACGCCATGACGCAAACGGTGTATCGGTGGTGGTTGATCCTCTCTACGCACATAGCCTCGTGGTAACACATTTTTTGAGGAAAGAGGGATTGTGATGCCGTTTACGGTCGATGATGAGCGGCTCCGCACTCCTGCTCCCAATCCGATCGCCCCGGAAAGCTCGCCGGCGTCAGAACCCTCCCCGCAAGCCGCCGATGCGCCGCCGCCGGTTCTGGCGCTGGCGTTAGGGTTGCCGCGAACAGTGCCATTGGCTCGCGAGTTGCGCGAAACGTTTCCGGCTGCCCATCTGCCGAATTGGGATATTCAAGAGGCTGGGGCTTCGACGGATATGGTGATGGCGGTTTGCAACACGCCCGATGCCCAGCAGTGGACGACGCTTTTGGTGACGAATTATTTGGTTGGACAACAGCCCCTAGCGAGTGCTCTCTATCATGTGCGCCACGCCCACCCGGACCTTCGCATTGCGGTCCTGGTAGACCGAGATACGGAAGACAACCGGAAACTCATCCGGGCCATTGCACAGTTTGGCATTTATAACATTTTTGTCGGTCAACCGCAGCCTTCGGATCTCGTGCGATTGATCACCGAAACATGGACTTGGCACGATTCAGCCGCATCGTATCTGACCGCCGACGCAACACCTCCACCTGTCGAACCCATAAATTCCTCGGTATCTCGTCCCGTTGCGCCGCCGGTCGCCACGGGCGATGAGCCTCCCCTGACTCGGCGCGAGGTGGTCGTGGTGTCGACCACGAAGCCTGTGCTCATCGCCGTGGCGGGCATTATTCCCGGTGCTGGCACATCCAATGCGGTTGCTGGCATTGCCGAACGGGTACACCTTCTGGGGCATCCCGCTGTTGTGACGGAATTGAATCATACCGGCATGCTAGACGCCTACGATGGACTCCATGCCGAACGTGGTGAGCCCAACGTGTCGTGGCAAGACCTGCGAGCTCGCCGGCGATGGTCCTACATTGTCGTGGACTGCCAAGTGCTTTGGTCAAACATTCCTCGGGAAGCCGACCTCGTTCTCTTTGTGGGACCCGGGGCGACCACCCGCTGGTTCCGATGGGATTCTTGGATTCGCGGTCTACCGGCGAAACAACGCCAATTGCCAGACCCCGCGCTGGTTCGCTATGGGGTGGCACCCCATCCCATGGCCGATGCGGTAATCCAACGTCTTCGGGGACTTCCAGAACTTCAGCCGAGTCTTGTCGTTGCTATCCCAGAATGGGGCACGGCCCCCGTCGATGAGGCATGGGACAACCTTATCGCCCCCGTGCTGCCAGCCGGCGTCAGTGCTCCGGCGAAATCCCGGTGGGGACGCGGAGCGCCTTTGCTTAAGAAATTAAAAGGAGGCCATCCCCGATGATGTGGTTGATTTTGGTGGCGGTCGTGGCGGTGCTCATTGGCGGCCTCGCGCACGCGAATACCAGCCCCAACGCGGATACGGATCGGTCATAAGTTCCCCCGTGCCGCCGTAGCTCCGGAACTTACCCGATCGCACACCCAAGGAGGTCCCGTGCCATGGAGCGCTGGTGGGAATTGTGGTATGCCGAATGCCGCCGGCATGGGGTCTTATATACCCTCAGCTGGGCGCTATTCAAAGATGGCCGGACGGCTGTTGGATGCTGGACGCGAAACGGATTGCCTGCGGTGGTTTTGGACCGGCCGTTAGCGGAGGCGCTCATCGCGCGGAATGCCGGGTTCATGATGTTGCCGTGGATTCAGGCGGCGATTCTGCAATACGAAGCGGATGGCGGCATTGTCACCATCCCTCTCCCCCGGCGCTGGCGTCGCATCCGCCGCGATTGGATGAACGCCCATCCGCAATAAGGCCGCGCGGCCCCGGGGTTCGCAAGGGAACGTCCCTTATGGTCCGTGATGGCGTACTACCGTGGCCACAAATCCTATCTGCCTCGTATCGCCCGGGTTGTTACTAGCCACGTAATCCCCCCATGCTGGCCCATATCAAAACGCGCGGGAAGGAGATAGGATCTTATGCTTATGGAAACGCTCGGCGTTGCCCTGCTCAGCTTTACCATCGCCGGTTACGCGGCCCTCGATGTAGTCTCGGACACTAGCCCCGACCTAGGTCGCTCTCGAATAAGCGGGATGCCCCCTAGTTGCTGGGGCGTGTCCAAGCTTTCGCTACGTCTGCCCAAAGACTCGCCTCCGCCTGACGTAATGCTCCATGAATAAGGAGGATGATCATGCCCACAACACAGCCTACCCTACAGCACGTCGATGCGGCAGTTCGCCAAGACGGCGGCTTCTATAAACGCATCGATGAAACCGCGAACTCTTTGACCTTTTGAATACCAATGCTCCCGAA
>JAKAAL010000263.1 GCA_021802375.1 Bacillota bacterium
GGGTAAGGGGGTTATCGTGATGTTGGACGTTGCCAGCGTGGGCGTTTGTGTGCTGTTTTTCTTTGGATGCGAAGCGTATATACGCTACTGCGATCGCCTCTTAAGGCAGCAAATGCGAACCAGGGGAAGGGGTGGAGAGTCGTGACCGAGATGGTCATCGGAGGCATTGTCGGCCTCTTGTCGGTGTTCTATCTTTTTTACGCTCTTCTATATCCTGAGAAGCTATAGTCGTGCCAATATGGAGTTTCGCCATGAGCGGTCAGAGCAATGTCTCTGACCGCTCTTTCATGCCCGTAACGGCACAGGCGTCGTCGAAGCGAGGTCCCTCAGGCCTTGAAATCCAGAATCCTTTTGGCGACGGATGACCTATTGGCATGAAAGCCGCCCTAATTGCCGGGTACGACAAAACGCATAGACTTTTTTGGGGATAAGTGCAGATACTAGGTCGGGGTTTCGTTTTTGATGGAGGTTGAGGCCGTGTTAGACATCGAAATGGTGGTGCTGATCGTGGCTCTGATGGGTATGCTCTTGGCCTTGCTACACTATTTGGCGCGCCTTTAGGCGCAATAGGGGGGATATGTTGTGGAAGGCGCGGTATTGCTGGGCCTCGCGGTGGCCGTCAGCATTTACTTGGTGTACGTTATTATTCGCCCTGAGAAATTCTAGCGTATCAGCGTATCCATGAGGAGATGATTTTTTGTCGCTGCAGACGGTAGCGGTGTGGGTTGTGGTTTTGGGAGTCTTTCTAGTTACCGTAAAACCCCTCGGAACCTATATCGCGAGAGTGTTCTCATTTGAACCCACCGTGTTAGACAAACCTTTGCGACCACTCGAGCATCGCGTCTTTCGTATGTTTGGTATCGATCCGTCGGCGTCGATGACGGCGAGGCAATACGGGGTCGCCTTGATCCTGACTAATTTTGCTTGGATTGTGCTTTCCTACGTACTTCTTCGCCTGCAGGGGCAGTTGCCCTTCAATCCCCAGCACATGACCGCCGTCAATCCTCGGCTCGCCTTCAATACCGCTACCAGTTTTGGTACGAATACGAATTGGCAGGCATACAGCGGCGAAAACACCATGTCCCTCTTTTCGCAATTTGGCAACTTAGAATTTCTACAATTTGTGACCCCGGCCGTTGGTGGGACCATGGCGATTGCGTTTATTCGTGCTCTCTCGGGGAAGAAGATGGGCAATTTTTTCGTGGACTTGGTCCTCATGTGCACTCGCGTGTTGTTGCCGCTCTCGGTGGTCTTCGCCATTCTCATGGTTTGGCAAGGGGTTCCGGAAACGTTGGGAGCTTATCTTCACATCCATACTATTACTGGCAGAACCCAAGTCGTACCTCGAGGTCCTATTGCCAGTTGGGAATCTATTGAGCACCTAGGAACAAACGGCGGTGGCTTTACCAATGCCAACAGTGCCAACCCATTGGAAAATCCCACGGCGCTGAGTAATCTCTTTCAAGTGATTATGATGGGGCTTCTGCCAGTCGCCTTTTTTTACACGTTAGGCGTCATGACCGGAAAGCGAAAAATGGCGTGGACCTTGATCTCGGTCGCCGGACTGATGTATTTAGCCATTGGCGCCATGGTGTACTTTCCGATGGAGCTTGGCGATCCGGTGATTAGCGCGCTAGGTCTTCATGGACATGTCTATCGCGTGGGTACGGAACTGGCTTTTGGCACCGGCGGCACGGCAGCCTTTGAAACCTCGACGATGTCGTTTACCACCGGTTCTGTGGCCAGCGCACATGATAGCGCGCTGCCCATCACGCAGCTCGCCTATTTTTCGGCCATGTTTTTGAACCTGGTGTTCGGGGGTAAGGGAGTGGGACTGCTCAACATGCTCATGTTGGTGGTGATCACCGTGTTCATCATGGGCCTAATGGTGGGCCGAACTCCGGAATTTTTAGGAAAGAAAATCGAGGCCCGGGAGGTGTCGCTAGCCTCGATTGCGTTTTTGCTGCATCCCTTCCTTATCTTGGTAGGGACGGCCCTCTCGGTGGCGCTCCCTTCGGGCCTCCAGGGCGTGTTTAATCCCGGACCCCAGGGGTTTTCTGAGATTTTATACGGAATTACTTCTGGTGCCGCCAATAACGGCTCGGCGCTGGGCGGACTGGGTGCCGCGCTGCCCTACTATGAGGTGACGATCGGCATAATTACCGTAATTGGTCGCTTTGCCTCGGTGATGGCGATGTTTTTATTGGCCGAGTCCCTGTTAAAGAAACGCGCAGTGCCCACCTCATCGGGCACGCTTCGCACTGAGGGAATGCTGTTTGGGGGTATCTTGGTCGGCTCCGTCGTGGTCCTCAATGCGCTCACCTTTTTTCCTGTGATGGCGCTGGGTCCCTTGGCCGAGCACTATCTTTTGCTCGCGCATCACCTGTTTTAGGTCGGTAGAGGGAGGCTTATACGTTGATGACAGGCATGTCGCATACGATGGATAGCTCGTATTTTATGCAGGTCTTGAAAGACACCTTTGCCAAGCTCAATCCCGTCGAGATGGTCCGTAATCCTGTGATGTTTGTGGTCGAGATTGGCACCGTGATCACCTTGATTTTTACCATCGGATCCATTGGCAAAGCGGCATTTCAATACGAACTTCTGGTCACCATCGTGCTCTTCTTCACCATCTTGTTCGCCACCTTCGCGGAATCGTATGCCGAGGCCCGTGGCCGTGCCCAGGCAGATTTTTTGCGACGGACCAAGTCCAGTACTCGAGCGAAGCGCTTGAAAGGCGAGGGCGCTTGGCAATGGGTGTCTTCCGAGGAACTGACCATGGGCATGCGGGTGTTGGTGGATCCTGGCGATGTCATTCCTAGCGACGGAGAAGTGGTCGAAGGCGTGGGCTCAGTTGACGAATCAACCATCACCGGAGAATCGGCTCCGGTGATTAAGGCCGCAGGCGACAGCGTCACCGGGGGTACCCGACTGCTCTCTGACCAGTTGGTCGTGCGGATTACGACGAATCCGGGGCAAACCTTCTTAGACCGCATGATTGCCCTGGTGGAGGGAGCCAGCCGTCAAAAGACGCCCAATGAAATCGCGCTATCTGCCCTGTTGGGTGTCCTGACCCTGATCTTTCTCTTGGTGGTTGTCACTTTAGTGCCTCAAGCCAGATATTATGGTCCCCACGCCACCGATACCACGACCATGGTGGCACTGTTGGTATGTCTCATCCCCACGACGATTGGGGCCCTGCTCTCCGCCATTGGTATTGCGGGCATGAATCGGGTGGCACAGGTTGACGTGGTTGCCAAGAGCGGTCGTGCTGTCGAGGCGGCGGGCGATATCGACACCATCATCTTGGACAAGACGGGCACGATTACCATCGGCAATCGCATGGCCACCGAGTTTATGCCCGTAACTTCCGTCCGAGTGGAAGAGGTGGCCGAAGCAGCGCTACTCGCTTCTCTGTCGGATAGCACCCCTGAGGGAAGGTCGGTCGTTGAGCTGGCCAAAGAAGTGCTACATATCGAGGCGCTTCCCCTGGTCGAAGGCGAAGCCGTGCCCTTTTCTGCGCATACCCGGATGAGCGGCATTGACCTGGCGGACGGTCGTCAAATCCGAAAGGGGGCGATAAGTGCCATTGTCGACATTTCCAGTCCAGAAAAGCGACCCGAGTTGGAGAAGCTGGCCGAGGCGGTGGCCGGGGAAGGTGGGACGCCGCTTGCCGTTGAAATCGACGGGAACGCTCTGGGGGTGATCCGCCTCAAGGATATCGTCAAATCGGGTCTCAAGGAGCGCTTCGACGACTTTCGCAGAATGGGAATCCGCACGGTCATGGCCACCGGAGATAATCGCATTACGGCGGCGGTCATTGCCCAAGAGGCGGGGGTAGACGATTTTATCGCGGAACTGAAGCCCGAAGACAAAATTGAGACCATCAAGCGCGAACAGTCGGAAGGCAAGCTGGTGGCGATGACCGGCGACGGTACGAATGATGCGCCCGCGCTCGCGCAAGCCGATGTCGGGCTGGCGATGAATACGGGCACCATGGCGGCCAAAGAAGCGGGCAACATGATTGACCTGGAGTCCAACCCGACCAAGCTGTTGGACGTGGTCATGGTGGGAAAGCAACTCTTAATCACTAGGGGGGCCTTGACCACCTTTTCCATCGCCAACGACGTGGCCAAGTACTTTGCTATTATCCCCGCCATGTTCGCCGCTGTGCCCACCTTAAGCGTGCTCTCGAAGCTCAATATCATGGGTCTTAAGACTCCTCATGGCGCCATCTTGTCGGCGCTTATATTCAATGCCTTAATCATTCCGGCGTTGATTCCTTTTGCCATACGTGGAGTTAAATACCGAGCTGAGGCGGCAGACAAAATGCTCGCAAGAAATATCTTCAACTGGGGGGTTCTGGGCATCGTGATTCCCTTTGTGGGCATCTGGGGAATCGATCGTGTGCTTGGTTTGTTTGGATTGGCCTAGGAGGTGACGACGTGAAATATCTAAAGCCTCTCGTGGGGGTAACTCTGTTTCTTTGGTTGTTGTTAGGTCTGGCTTATCCTTTAGTCATAACCGGGATCAGTCAAGTGATTTTTCCCTACCAGGCCAACGGCAGCCAAATTAGGCTAAACGGCAGGGTGGTGGCGTCAGCCAATGTGGGGCAGTATTTCGATCAGGCAAAATATTTTTGGGGCAGGCCTTCAGACACGATTTCGACCACGACCGCCAAACCCGACCCTTACAACGCTTATAGTTCAGCGCCGAGCAATTTGGCTCCCACCAACAAAGCGTTGATGGCCGAGATTCGCGCTCGCATTGCCGGGTTGAAAAAGAGTATCCCCGGGTTAAAGACCAGCCAAATTCCACCTGATCTGGTGGAAGGATCAGGCTCGGGTCTAGACCCCGATATCAGTGTAGAGGCGGCTATGATCCAAATTCCTCGCGTGGCCAAGGCTACAGGGCTTTCTCGGAGCTTTCTGCGTGCGCTGGTTGAAGCGGCTACTTCTGGGCCGCAGTGGGGAATCTTTGGCGCTCAGGTAGTGAATGTCACCCGGTTGAACATTAGTCTCGAGAAGGCGCTTCATGGCTAGCGTGCATGAAAGGGGAGCGGCACATCACCGCTCCCCGAGCGTCCTTATAAAGGAGCCTGATTGTTCGCCTCTGGTCGCCAGCGTCCGCGTTTGAATACCCAGCCTCGCGAATTCAAAAAATATACCAGGCCAAGGTGGGTCTTGGCATCGGCTGCCCGACCTTCGACCAACAAGTTAGGCACCTCGGAGGCCGGGATAATCTTCACGACGATTTCCTCAGTGGCATCCCAATGCGTCTCTCCTGGTACCGGGTCGACCGTGTAATACAAGTGGACTTTGTGCCGAGAAAGTCCCACCGACGGATAGAAGCGAGACAACAACCTTAGATCGCCAGCGCGGTACCCCGTTTCTTCTTGAAGTTCACGACGGGCGCCTTCCACAGGATCTTCGCCACGATGCAAACGGCCTGCCGGAAGTTCTAAGATTTTCCGGCCCAATGCGGGTCGGTATTGCTCGACTAGTACGACGCCTTCAGATGTTTCGGCGATGACTGCACAAACATCGGGTAGCACCAGATACTCGTGAATATAATGGGTCCCTCGTACGGTCACGGGAACTCGCCGTATGCGATTTCTTAACACGATGTTTTAGGCTCCTAACCACGACAGTCTTTCCTATTATAACAACTCTCGTCCAAAATGGGGAAAGAGCTCGGTCGAGGCGTGGGCGTGCCGGGGGACCGTAAGGGTCCAGCCTGGGGAAGAGGTCCGAGGGAAAATTTGGAGGCCTCGACCTGGTAGGTGGGAAACGCCAAGGGATTCCCAAAAAGTGCCCTAAACCGTTATAATATTAGCGTAGACGGATAGACCCTGGCGCATTCCTCGGATTGTGGTCGTATCAACGCGAAGTAAGTATCAGCGTTCGGGATGAAAGATCTTCCCGTTTCGGTGGTGTGGTCCGCACTTGGAACCACTCGATCGCGACGGCAAGGCCGGGATTGGGTGGTCCGCGAAAGTTTTGGGTGTAAGGACGCGCTGGTTATTTATGCATGTCTTTGGATTTATAGTAGAAAGTTTTCCTTAGCCATGGTAGAATCGCTGATACATGGTTTGTGTATTTGATCTCGATGGCCATGCCTCGTGACGATAGGACGCTGCCATTTTTATCCGAAGCTGAGACTTTCCTCAGAAAGGAAGGTTACGTAGAATTATGAGCTTTTCTCGAGCGCCCAAGGCGCAAGGCCTGTACGATCCCAAGTGGGAACATGATGCATGTGGGATTGGATTTGTTGCGAATATCAAGTCTAAACGCTCTCACGCCATCGTGCAGCAAGCGCTTTCGGTGTTGGAGAACCTTGATCATCGCGGTGCTCA
>JAKAAL010000264.1 GCA_021802375.1 Bacillota bacterium
TGGAGCGGAGGCATTGGCTGGCTGTCCAAGCGGGCTAAAGGCCGTCCGCTCTTAGTTGTCGGATTGATAGGAGCTGTGCTAGGGGTGGTATGGCTCACCAGTCGCATCTGGGTGGTCGATGCACCGATTGCCGGCCAGCCCTTAAAAGTTCGCCAAGAACTGGTACAGGCTGCCTATAGCGCGGGGTTGACACCGGGGATATCGGGAAATCGCGTCGCTTTGGCTCAGATCGCGGCCCGCATGGAGCAAGAGCTGCCAGGATATTTTTGGATTCGCCTCAGCCGACATGGAATCGTCGCCGAAATTCAGGCAGCCAAGGTGGTTGCCCGTCCCCCGTATCGCCCGCCCTCGCGCTTGGTGGCCAAGGCCGCAGGAAAAATTTTGCACGTCGACGTTTATATGGGAGAGTCCATGGTAAGCCCGGGGGAATTGGTGAACAAGGGGCAGACCCTGATTCAAGGCGCCTGGTCCAGCGTCGCCTTGGGCGACCCTTCGTCAGACGGCAGAGTCCGGGCACCCGCGGTCGGCCAGGTATGGGCCGACGTCGTCCATCGGGTGCGCATCTACCAACCGTTTTTATCCCGGGTCGTCGTTCGACAGCGTCAATATTTTGTTCGCCGTCAATTATTCGTCGAACATGGGCCGAGTTTCTTGTTCAGCCTAGGCCATCCCAGCTTTCGGCAATATCGGGTGAAGTCGCGCACCACGCCCATCATCTACCGCGGTGTCGAACTGCCGTTAAAATGGCGTCAGGTAGTATATAATGAAATCAAAATGGATACGCGCCACCTTACGGTGAGTAAGGCCACGAGCATGGCCCTCGCCCAAGCGACGCGAGAGATCTCCTTGAGCTTGCCTGCGGGAGGCCGTTGGCTTCGCAGGGAACGCCAGGTGAAGATGGTGAAGAGGGGCGTTTGGGTTACCCTAACCTGGCATGCGGCGCAAGATGTTGCGATTGCGCCTGCGGTAGGGCAACCCAGCCAGGATCCTTAAGAAACTTCAGTCAGGAGGTTGGGATTGCCACAGACCCAATGGGTGATTCAAGACAATCGGGCAGCGACCACGCTCCTCGGCCGAGGTGATGAACATCTAAAACTCATCGAGTCGGCCCTGGCAGTGAAGTTGACAGCGCGCGGCAATGTGATTGCCATTTCAGGATCCGAGTCGGCCGAAACTGCCACGCGGGATGTTTTAGATCTCTTGGCGCAATGGGCCTATGCCGGGGAAGCGGTCCGCCAAGAGACGGTCGAGACGGCCTTGCAGGCCGTCAAAGAGGGTACGCAGCGCGAGTTTTTGCACCTATTGACGGAAACCGTGTTTACGACGACCCAAGGCAAGGTCATTCGCCCCAAGACCCTTGGGCAGCAGCGGTACATCGAGGCTATTCGGCATCACACCCTAGTAATAGGGATGGGGCCGGCTGGCACGGGAAAGACCTACCTGGCCATGGCGATGGCAGTTCAAGCCCTGCGGACACAAAGTGTAGAGCGAATCATCCTGACTCGGCCCGCCGTCGAAGCCGGCGAAAAGTTGGGTTTCCTGCCAGGAGACTTGGAGGACAAGGTCGATCCCTATCTCCGTCCACTATATGATGCGCTCCATCAGATGCTGGGGGCAGAAGCCTCAGAACGTGCCCGGGAACGCGGTCAGATCGAGATTGCCCCTCTGGCTTACATGCGTGGCAGGACCCTGCACAACAGTTTCATTATTTTGGATGAGGCGCAAAACGCCACCTACGCCCAAATGAAGATGTTCTTGACGCGCCTTGGGCTCGGTTCCAAAATCGTGGTGACGGGGGATGCCACCCAAGTAGACCTACCCCAGGGACAGCGCTCGGGACTCTTTTTGGCTGCCAAAGTGTTGGCGGGAGTCGGCGACGTGGCAGTGATTAGTTTGGACGAGCGTGACGTCATTCGTCATCCGCTGATTGCCAAGATTATCGCTGCATATCAACGCTTTGAGGAGGACGGAGAGGCGGAGGGACATGAGCACCATACTGAAGGGGCGTGAATGGTGGGCCGCCATGACGAGTGAGCACCGACCCTGGCTTAAGGGGCGGTCGGCTCGCCAATGGTCGGTCGCGGTTCTCACATGGCTTGTGGTCAGCGCCATCTTTACCGGTAGTCTCTTGTCTCAGCGAATCGATGTGCATGTAGGGGATTTAGCGCCCAAGACGGTGTATGCCCCCTATGGCGTGGTTGATTGGGGCGCTACCCAGCGGGCCCGCGCCGAAGCCGTGGCCGCCGTTAATCCCGTCTACACGGTGGACAGCGCCATCTATAAAAAGACCCAAAAAACGCTGGTCGACCGCTTCTCTTTAATTTCGTCGCTTGCCTTAGATTCCGCTGCCCCCTTAGCCGAGCGCGAGGCGGTGGCCGAACAGGACATTGCGATTGGCTTGCCCCGGGTGATCTGGGCCCAGGTGTTGAGCCTTTCTCCGGCTGAGCTCAACCTGTTAGAGCAAGACAGTTCGGTTATCCTATCGTCGGTGATGGGACCGGGCGCCAACGGCATTCACAATACCACCAGGGGATTGAACGCGGCGAACGCCTATGCGGCGGACGTGGCGGCCGAGGAAGAGCCCGATCCCGGTCTTCGCCTGTTTCTCACGGATCTGGCCCACAGCTTGATCACGGCGAATACGTTTGTCAACCACACCGATACCAAGGAACGCAAGCAGTTCGTGGCCAATCAGGTGCCTTTAGTCAAGATCTTGAAAGGAGCCACGGTGCTCACTCAAGGCCAACGGGTCACGCGGAGCGATATTCGCGTGTTGAGCGAGCTGGGCCTCTTGCAGCGCGGGATTAACTTAGCACCGTACGTAGGTTCGCTTATGTTTAGTGCGATGTTGATTGCCGTGTTATCGGCCTACCTCTGGTTTCAACGCCGCCAGCTTCTCAGCGAGGATTCCCAAGTGGCCTTTACCGGGGCGATTTTGGTCTTGTCGCTGGTAAGCATCAGTGTGCTTAATGGATTTTCTGCCGTGACCTATCTGGTGATACCCACGGCGGCGATGATGGTGGCAGTGCTTTACGACACGGGACTGGCTATGGTCTTGGCTGGGGTGTTGAGTCTTGCCTCGACCATTGTTACCGGCTCGGGGACGACGTTTGCGCTAGTGTCCTTTTTGGGCTCCCTCGCCGGCGTGCTTGGCGTGAAGCGCCTATCTCACCGGTTCGACATTTTATGGGCGGGGACGGCCGTTGGCTTAGTCAACCTGTTGACGCTCTTAGGTCTTGATATGATCCAAGGTGCCTCGATCGTCCAGTTTCTTGTCTGGCAGGGTCTGGTCTTTGGCTTCGTGGATGGTCTTTTGGCGGCCGCCCTGGCCGGAGGGCTTCTGCAACTCATCGAAGGTCCTTTAGGGCTGGTCACGGCCATGAAATTAATTGAGCTCTCCAATCCCAATCAACCCCTGTTGCGGCAACTGCTGGTCAAGGCGCCAGGAACCTATCACCACAGCATTATGGTAGGCAATTTGGCCGAAGCAGGGACGGAGGCGGTAGGAGGCAATTCCTTGTTGGCCCGGGTCGGTGCCTACTACCACGACATCGGCAAGTCGAAACGGCCATACTTTTTCGTCGACAACCAATTCGGGCGGGAAAATCCGCACGACAAGCTATCGCCTACCTTGTCCGCCATCATCATTTCATCGCATGTGCGCGACGGCTTAGAACTGGCCAAAAGCCATCGACTGCCCGAGGCCATCGTGCAATTCATTCGTCAGCACCATGGAACCACCTTGATGAAATATTTTTACGACCGGGCCTTGGAACTAGACACGGGCGATGGGGTGGTGGAGCAGGACTTCCGCTATGAAGGGCCCAGGCCGCAGACGAAGGAAACGGCCATCGTGATGTTGGCCGATGCCAGCGAAGCCACGTGCCGCACCTTAAAGAAGCCCAGTCCGCAGATGATTGAGCAGACGGTCCGCCGTCTGATCAAAGAACGTCTGCAAGACGGTCAGCTCGACGAATCGGACCTGACGCTTAAAGACCTAGACACCGTGGCGCATACCTTTACGCGGGTGTTGACGGGTGTCTTTCATCAGCGGATCGAATATCCCGAGCGCGCACTTCGAGAAATGGAACGGGGAAGCAGTCGACCGACGCCCCCCGAACGTCCCTTAGCATGAGCGGGACCTTGGGCGGCGTGACCTCAAAATTAAGGGAGTCCTCAGCCTTGCAAGTCGATGTAAGCAGCAATCCGGATTGGTGCCAGGAGTGGGAAGAATTGGTGCGCCGGGTGATTATTCACACCCTAATGGTGGTGAAAGAGGATGAAGACACGGAGGTTAGCGTGTTGCTGGTGGATAATGCCGCCATCCGTGATCTTAACCGGACTTACCGGGGCGTGGATCGAGCCACCGACGTGCTTTCTTTTGCTCAGCGTGAAGGCGAAGATGCCCTAGCCTCGGACCCCTTGTTGGGCGATGTGGTGATTTCGATCGAACGGGCTCAGGAACAGGCTTTGGAGTATGGGCACTCGCCGGCGCGGGAGGTGGGATTTCTGGCCGTGCATGGCACGCTTCATTTGTTGGGGTTTGACCACGTCGAGGTGGATGATGAACGCGTGATGATGGAAAAGACCGAAGCGATCTTGGCGAGCGCTGGACTTAGCCGTGAAACGCGCTGACTCCGTCGTCGAATCCTTCGGTTACGCCTTCCGAGGGTTGTGGTACGCCTTAAATACGCAACGAAACCTGCGCATTCACTTTTTTGCTGCGGCGTGTATTTTGGTGTTGGGTTGGTTCTTGGCGCTGCCTAGCCGTGCCTTCATTAGCGTGCTTACCGCCGTCATGGTGGTCATGGTGGCCGAGATGCTGAACACGGCCGTGGAATCGGTGGTAGACTTAGCCAGTCCAGAATTTCACGAATTGGCTCGAATAGCCAAGGACGTGGCGGCGGGGGCGGTACTGCTAGCCGCGATGGGGGCAGCCGCGCTGGGCATCTGGGTCTTTGCCGAGCCGGTGCTCGAACTGCCGCGTCGGATTGTGGTACGATTTAATCACCAACCTGTGGTCTCCGTCCTGTTATTAACGATGGTCGCAGCGATTTTAGCACTGATACTATGGATTTCGAGACGGCCCCGGCGTACCCGGGCATAACAGCGTGATGACTCAAGAAAGGGGGACCGGGTTCGTGGCGGTTCGACCTAAACCGAAGCGGTGGTACAGGTGGAGCGCGTGGTGAATGTGCACTGGATTAGAATTGGGATTTTAGTTTTGTTGTTGATCTTATCCAGCATCTATTCGATGGCGGAAACCGCCATGATGTCCCTGTCCCGGGGGAAGGTGCGCCATCTCGCCGAAGAAGGCAATCCCAGAGCGAGCTGGTTAGAGCGGCTTGTGCGGGAGCCCAATCGCCTGCTTAGCACCGTTCTGGTGGGTAATAATATCAGCAACGTAATTGCCTCGACGTTAGCGACGGCACTGTTCATCGGGTATTTCGGGGCGATGGGGGTGACTTGGGCGACCGTAGTTATGACCTTGGCCATCTTGATGTTTGCCGAGATTTTGCCTAAGACCTATGCCGCCCATAATCCGGACCGCGTGGCCTCCAAGTTGGCACCCTTTCTCGAGGTATCTGCCCGCCTGTTTTTCCCCATTGCCCAGGCGCTGACCTGGCTGGCAGTGGGTGTGGTGCGGGCGTTTGGAGGGAAAGCTGAAGGAGGCCGCCTGGTAACCGAAGAGGAGATTCGCAACTTGGTCGAGGTGGGTGAGGAAGAGGGCCTCTTGGAAGAAAGTGAGCGGGAAATGATTCAAGGCATCTTTGACTTTGGGGATACCGTCGCCCGCGAGGTCATGGTGCCGCGGATCGATGTCGATGCCTTGGATTCTACCGCGACCTTAAGTCAGGCGGCTGATGCGGTGGTCCATTTTGGCCATTCGCGCCTGCCCATTTACCACCAAACCGTGGACGACATCGTAGGGGTCATCTATGCCCGCGACATCTTAGCCTTTCTGGATGAGCGGGCACCCGAAACCTTGGTCCACGAGTTAATGCGACCTGTGCACTATGTGCCTGAGACGAAGAAAATCGATGAACTTCTAGCCGACTTTCGTCGTCAAAGAACGCATATTGCGATTGTGCTGGATGAATATGGAGGCACCGCCGGCATCGTGACCATCGAAGACTTGCTAGAAGAAATTGTGGGCGAAATTCAAGACGAATATGATGCGGAAGAGTTGTCAGTGCGACCGATTGATCCTCACACCGTGGAAGTGGATGGGAGCATGCAATTGGAAGAGCTGAATGAACTGTTAGGTGTGGACCTGCCTCACGAGGACTTCGATACCATTGGAGGGTTGATCTTGCATTTGTTAGGCTGAGGACTCCCTTAATTTTGAGG
>JAKAAL010000265.1 GCA_021802375.1 Bacillota bacterium
TGCCAGCAGCAGGGCGACGAGTACCAGCCAAATCCCGGCCACCCCCATCAACAGACCAATGCCCATCACGATGACGCCTAAGGGGGAACGCCAGCGTAATTGCCAGCGTTTCCCCAACCCGAAGGGCCTCATCGAATGGACACCCGCAAAATCTCCGGCGCGGTAGCATCAAAGGCATCTTGCGGAACACGAAAACTCCGTCGCCGGCGTGTTTGCCCGGGCCGGACCGTGGCGGGCTTAGGACGAGGAACCGGTTGCGCGGTATACACATCACTGGTAAATTGTCGCGACATATTCATCTTCACTCCTTCTCACCCAATAAAAGTCCCCCGGGAGAACCGGGGGACACCAACCCAAGTTACTCGAAACGGGACGGCATTGGCCGGGCGGCCACCCGGCCGGGCATCGCGGTAGCACCCGGGGGCAACGCCCGCCGCACCGGACGATGAAGCAAGGTCCGCCGAGACGGCGAAGCATCGAGCATCGGCCGTGTTTCCACAACGACGGAGGCCATGACGGGGGCGGTCGGAGGCGTGACCGGTTCTCCGTTCCGGTAGGCCCGGCGCACAACAACGGGACCCATAGCGGGCAACTCGGTGGTCTGCGGCTTCCAAGCGATATAGGCCACCGTCACCCAAAAGGCAATCGACAAATACAGCATAGAACCCTCCTTGTAACGCACAACGGGGCGCAGGCCCCTTGACAACGAGTGAAGGGTTGGCTAGACTGCAGGCAAGATGATTTGCTTGCGGTTTACGCCGGACAGCACATCCGACGGCAATCTTCACCAACACCGATTCAACCAAACCCCGCTGGCGGCGGGGTTTGTGTTATGATGCCAGCCGAGTCCGAGTAACAAGAGGAAACAACCAAAACCCGCTTGCCACCGAATGCCTCGGCAGAAAGCGGGCAACGGACCGCTTTCGGCGGCTCACCCAGCAAATAGGTCATTTGGACAGCATGACCGCCGCGCCCACAACCATCAGAGCCACTCCTTGCATCACCCCGCCCCATTGACGGGTCACGGCACTCCAGATCACCACGAATCCCCCGAGCGCTACGCCGCACCACATCAGCAATAACGCCACGACGGCCCGCTCCGTATCCGCTTTGATATCCCGCCGTGTCAGCCAGTGCCAGAAGCGCATGCATTCACCCCCTTGAAACGGATCTGGAATTCCGGATTCCTTAACCGATCACGGCCGCAACGGTGCCGTCATCCGCCAACACCACAGCTTGAATGGCTGCCGTAGGCCAGCCATGACCTGTGGCAAATTCTTGAGCCACAATCTCCACGGCATCTACAACAGCCGTCTGAATAATCTCCATCCCCGAATCATATTGAACCGTCATAATAATCTCCTTCCCTTCTTTTTATGAAATATATCGTGGTATCGACCGGAGGCCGAACCCTCCCCGAGGAGAGGCCGGCCTCCCCCATGCAAACTAGATCCACTGGGGATACACACTTCTGATATACTCTACTACCCCTTGCGCGGTTTCCGGCAGCCCTCTTACGGGCGAGCCCTGGGCCACCGACAAGGCCGCGTCATACAGATCGCGGACCTCATCCTTGCGCATCCGTCGAAGTCGAATACGTACCATTAAGTCGTTCTGGGAAAACATCTGAGAAGACATTGTGAAAGAAGCAGAAGCCATAGGAATCACTCACCTTTCTGAGAAGATGAGTGAAACACACAGCGACCGGCGGTCGCGGCACACCAGCCGAGAACCTTTCGAGAAAACATTCAGCATAACGGGGCGATCAAAAAAACCGGAGACCATCATAAACGATGATCTCCGGCATAATGTTTTGGCGCTTTAAAGATACGCGGACGCTCGCGTATCGTAGGCAGCCGGATCAAACCTTAATACCATATGGTGAATCGCACGGGCCACGTCGTCGAAGCGTACGATAGAACACGTGAGATCCTCCTCAAGATCATCGGCTTCCAGCGTGACACTGCATTCCCCGGTTCTCAGGATCTCGACCGCCGGGTACACATGGCGTTGAGCCAGGGCAGCCGCTTGAGCCGCCTCCCGGGAATCCTCAATCACCATATCCATGTCGGCCACCCGTCCCTTGGGAGCCTGATACACGCGAATTTTCATAGGGTTAAACCTCCTTCGATTGATGCCTACAACACGGCCACCGCCGGACGGCGGCTGGCTCACTCCACCAAGCCAGCACACCGCACCAACGCGACTCGTGCAGACCTATCTAAAACGGCAAGTCCTCCGGAACCGCCGGGTCATCTTCCGTCACGGGTGCTTCGGCCCCCTGAGCCGCCTTATGCGGGTTGCGATCGAGAAAGTTCACTTGATGAGCCTGAATCTCGTACAACACACGCTTTGACCCATCCTGCGCCTCATAGCTGCGCATTTGCATGCGGCCTTGCACACTGATCAGTCGTCCCTTGGACAAGTTGTTGCCTACCACCTCGCCCAATTTGCGCCATGCGACTACGTGAAAGAAATCCGCGTCCCGCTGGCCTGCGGCATTGGCAAAAGGACGGTTAGAGGCAATCTGAAACTGAGCCACCGGCACGCCTTGTGAGGTATAACGCAACGAGGGGTCTTCCGTTAAACGGCCTTCGACAATAATTGTATTAATCATCAACGATCCGCTCCTTTAGTTTGGGATTGGTAAAACGAAACAAAGCCTCCACCTCGGCGCGTGAGCGCCGGAACGAATCCGCACCATCGTCCGAACATTCCGAACATTAATGATGCGAATAAAAGCTGACTACCACGACCGGAATCACAACCACCAAGCCACCCAAGCCCCAAAGCACCCGTTCGACCGCTAGAATCACTGAGGGAACCATCGCTCCTACCTCCTTGTCGGATCAACCGCGTGATAAGCTAAGCGTCCCCGTAAGGGGTCACCGTGACCAGAAAGAAACGAATCGCCGCGCCATCTGGCAACGTGGTGGTGCCTTCTGGCAACCGCGGCCCGGTATATTGAGCAACAATGGCCGCATCATCCACATGCAAAGTCACCGTGCAGCGATTGACGGCCACGGATTGGCCCAGCATCCGACTGAGAATCGCCGCCGTATCGGCGTGGCCGACAGAGGAACGTACAGCCTCTCCGTACATAGCGCGCACGGAATTGACCGTTAACGGCGCCACTCGCACCGTCGCCCACGGCTCTGCCAGCATATTCAGTGAAAAGGCATTCAGTAGGTACAACATCGTCTCCACCCTTTCTGTCTTCGAGAACCCCTTCGACAGGGGTTATTCCCACGACACCCTCTCTGTCACACGGCGGGAGCCGTGGGAAGACGAGTCATCCTCCGCCGTCTGGGAAGAACGGCCGCTTTTGTTGCGGGGCTGGCGTCGATAGGAAGCCTGTCGGCCTTTTTTCGCCGGCACAACTTTCGTACGGGGATCGCACCCGCCCCACGATTGACGGGGCAAAGATCGCCCGTGCTTTAATGCATCAGAAATTCGCATACTGACCACGACCCTTCTCAACTCACGAGTGGAATGCGGTACACCGTAATCACCAACCGCTGAGCACGATCCACCACCATGCGCACCCCGTTCGCTCCGGTCATAACCTTCAAGGGAGAACCAGAAATGCGGGATGGCGTCACATAGTGTGTCCCTTCCAAGGCGTCGAAGATTTCCTGACGACAAATCCCCCGCTCATAGGCGCGTAATTGGCCATGTGCGGTCAAAGACCATGTCGGTCGAGTCCGTGTAGAATAAACAATCATGATTCTCACCTCATTTAAAAGTGATTCCGTCAAGCCGACGCCAGCGGCGGCGGCATGAGTGAGTCACCCTCTGCGAGAAAGAACCCCCATCACCAACGCCACGAGCATTACGGCAAAAACCTTCCGTTGATCAACGCCCCACCGTATGCCGCACACCAAGAGAGTCGCAGCACGCTGACCATCCCTTACAGTAAAGCGGTTCGCAAGCGGAAAACGAATACCGACACGACACAATGCACGGGCGGAGCCCGTGCCATCATGGAAGACACGGAAAGTCGAAAACCGAGATGATCAACAGCAGCAGTCGAACTCCCGCCCCACGCTCAGCACAATCTCATGCCTGAGACGGATCATGCACCACCTAAGGCGCGCAACGCAGAGGACAAAAAAGCCAATCTCCCGACAGGAGGAACAAACCATCGTGAGAAGCGACGGCCTTGTCACTCAATAAGTCTCATCCACCTCTCTATAAGATTAGTGACGACTCGCCCTGATCCCGCAAACGCTGACGGCACAACACATTCCGGCGTTTGCGGGCAGGGAATCAACGCAACCAAAGCCACGCTGAAGGGGGGGTTAACGCAAAACTGAACATCTGGCGCTAGGGGGTAAGCGCAACGGATAACGATTTTTATGGGGAGGTAAACGCAACTCAACGGCAAAAGGAGCGATATTCGACGCAAGAGAACCTTTGGTACGGAGGGGGGTAAACGCAACAATATCTCTTTAGACAAAGGGGTAAACGCAAAAGTTAATCAAATTACTGACTTACTACCGACCAAAAATTCACTACCGTGCCATCGCCTTTCATCGCCATCCAGGTACCCTGAGTCCACGCGTCTTCATCCAACAATAGGTAATTACGGGCTCCCGTCATCTCGGCTTGGACCACCATGCCTCCGTAACTGCCGCCTAAAACCCCCTGGGTGCCTACGCCGGCCGGAATGGCATACACAATCCACGGTTCGCGGGCATACCGGGTCTGCCACTGCCGCGATACCAAATACGTGCGCATAGCCCGGATTTTCTTCTGGAACTTGCTGTCCCGGCCGCTTCGCTCATATTCGATCAATAACGGCTGCGCATTGCCCAGCACAATCAACGCATCGGGATCGACCCGTTGCCACTCATGCGTGGCGGAGTTGGCCACAAATCTTTGCCCAGCCTCCCGAGCGCCTTCCCAATCCAGAACGGGCTTGCCCATGGCTTTGGCGGTTTCGCAAAGAGCGATACAGACGTCATTCCGGCCCAGTTCGTGTAGGACGGACAAGCGCTGGCTGCCGGTTTCGCTTTTCGGCGTCCAATCTTCCGTCCAGTCTCGGGCCAGAGGATGGTCTAACCGTTTGAGTACGGCAAATCCGCGTTCCGATAAGGCATACACCAATGCGCGACCTCCTACGGTTTCGTCCGGCAATATCCCGCGATCGACCAATCCCCACTGATACAACCGTTTTAATTGATATTCGATGGTCCGCAACGGTGTTTCCCAAAACCGGGTGGCTTGGGCTGTAGTCATAAAATTGTAGCGCAGCAACGCTTCCAGCAACCGGATGTCCGGTTCACTCAAAGTGCTGCGGTGCGCCGTCAGTCCCATCATATCGTCCAAAGAGACCATGGGTGATCCTTGCCGTTGCCACCGAATCATGTCACTCTCTGCCATGTGCCCTCACCCTTCCTATAAAGTAAAGAAACTATTAGTGATCCTCCAAGGCCCCAAACTGACGCAATCCGGCCAGAAACCCTCGCGCACCACCGGGACTCATGCCGCCGACCAGAGGCGCGTCATCAGTGACAGGCGGATCCTTCTCAAAATGGGCTGTTTCCGCTTCAATCGCCTCAACAAAGCGCCCTGCAATGGGATGTGCAGCCAGTTTAACCCAGCCTCCCGGTAATAACGCCGCTTCAATGATGGCACGCAAAAGTTTGGCCCGCTGTCGGGGCGGAATGGTACGTAACAATTGTGCAATCGGTTCCTGATCATCCCAACGAATATCGGTACGCATAAGATTTCTCTCCTTTTGATTGCCCGTTAATTGTCCGGCGTCTTAGACACGATTGGCGGTAACTTTGGCGGTAAAGGAAAACGGCTATAGGAAAGAGATAACGAGGGATAAATGTCGAAATAGGCGGCAAGTTTGGCGGTAAAGGTCTCACTGTCAATGCAAAAACATGGGATTACCGCCAAAGCTGCCGCAAAACGCACGGTAAAACCGATGTCATGTGTGGGAGGACGCCAAAAACGCTTACCGCCAAAGTTACCGCCAAAACGGGTGGTGTCACCCCACTGACCACAGTGTCTGCTTCTGGCGGGATCCGTCACAAACGGGACAGCACATGATCGTGCTCGCCCACCGCGTGCAACACAATGACATGCGGGGAATCATAGTACCAAACCACGCGCCATTGCGATCCGCATCGCAACTCATAGTACTGGGGATTGCGCTGCAGACGCAGAGTTTGACCGGGACGGTCAAAGCGTGCTAAAGCTCGCTGAATGATTTGCTGGGTATCATGGGACAACCGGGCATATTGCTTGCGAAAATGATTGCTCCAACGCACTTCCATGATGGACACCTCCTT
>JAKAAL010000266.1 GCA_021802375.1 Bacillota bacterium
CGAATTTTCTTAAGAACGCCGTTGATGGTAGGAAATTGGCTTTCGATGGCGAATCATCTTGTTCAAGACCAGATGGGACGTATCTGGCGTAAAGGGAATGAACTACCAATCATCAAGCAAAGGTCCGGGCTAACGCTCGGACCTAATTTTATGGCATTTTCGGCTTGTTTCGCCAACCCCAGGGAAGCCTAGCACCAGGAGAGGAGGCGAGTCGGTCGAAGGCGCGAGAATTTTGGAAAGATAACGGGATCTTGGGCGGCGCATCCATCGCCGCCGGCCTGATGAATTACTGCTATCACGTGGTTTTGGCGCATCTCTTAGGCCCGTCTGAATATGGGAGCTTGGCGACCTTGCTCAACCTGACCACCGTCATGGTCATCCCGGCATCGGTCGTGACGTTGATTTATACCCGGTTCGGCCGGCGAGAGCAGCAGGCCGAGCGGGAATCGTGGCTTTTGTGGTCGTTGGGGGTGGCGTTATGGATTTTGATGGTCGGCTTTCGAAACGACCTCGCCCAGATCTTGCGGGTAGGCTCGCCCCTCGTTGTCATCTTTACTTTAGAACTCATCCCGAGCTTGGCGATTGGGGCCAACATGGGAATCTTGCAACACGTTAGACGCTACTGGGCTGTGGGGCTGCTGATCGCTTTGTCAAATGGGATTCGGGTGCTGGCTGCGCTGGCCACGATGCTCACTATGTATCGTCTGCTGGCCTTAGGATTGTTCGAAGCGGCGGCTGCGGCTATGACCTTTGCCGTCAGCCAGTGGCTATCGGCTGCCACCGTGGCCCAAACCAAAGACTCTTCCCCTGGCGGGGTGACTGAGACCGCTCTAGTTGGGGTGGCCAACGTAGTCATGGCGGTGGCGGATGGAATGATCAGCAAGCATAACTTATCTCCGTTTTGGGCCGGTGAATACAATGGGTTGGCGACGATCGGCCATACCATACAATACATCTCGGGAAGTTTGGGAACGGTCATGCTGACCTCGATTTTGGCAGAGCCTAAGGCCCATTTAAAATTTGCGGGCCTGACGCTGACGGTCTATGGCATCCTCAGTGCCAGCGCACAATGGGTGTTTTGTCAGCGGGCGGAGAAGGTGGTGGAACTTGTTTTAGGCACGCATTTCGTTGCCGTGGTTCCCTACCTGGGTCGATACGGTTGGGGTATGATGGCAGTGGGTTTTTTAAATATCACCTTGATGTATGCTGTGGCCAGCAAACGCTGGGCCCCGATGGCGTTGGTAGGGCTTGGCATCATTGTCTGGGTGGGGGGGCTTAGCCTCCAAAATACGTTTGCCGGGTTCGTCAATGCCACGGTAGTCATAATGGGGGCCACCGCCGCGGCGGCGATGGGGATGCAAATCATTTTAGCGTGGCGAGGTGGCAGTGATCGCCGGGAAAAGGCGATGGGATCCGCGGCGAAAGGTCGCGGCGACGGATAGGAGAGGAAGATTCCCATGCTCACAGTAGGTTCAGCTTTACGCCAATCCCGACAAAAACACCGGGACAAAACGGCATTAATCTTTGGTGCGGAACAGATGACCTATCAGGAGTTAGATGCCTATACCGATCGGTTTGCGCAAGCCCTGCTTACTCAGGGACTGAAGGCCGGGGACCGAGTCGGCCTGTTATTGCCTAACGGCCTCGATATGGCTGAAGCCTATTTCGCCTTAGCCAAGGCGGGAGTCGTTGGGGTGCCTTTGAATCTGCGCTGGAGCGGATCAGAATTGGCGTTTGCCTTAGCGGACGCGGAAGTCAGCCTGGTGTTGGCGGGTTCGGAAATAGCGCCCGTGATCCAGCAAATTTCTTTCCCCACCGGGGTGCCCACCTTCTTGGTCGGGGCGGGCGAAGGATTTCCTAAGTGGCAGGAGGAGGTCGATCGGGCGGATGCGAAGGCGACTCTGCCCGAAGTGCACGATCAAGACCCGTTCGTTATCGTTTATACGTCCGGGACCACCGGCAAACCTAAAGGCGCGGTGCGCTCCCATTATTCTAATATGATGATTGCGCTCACCATGGCCTCGGAGTTTGGAATTACTCCCGACGATGTCGGCTTTGCCCTGCTGCCGATGTTTCATGTCAACTCCATGTGGTTTGTGACCTTGTCCATGGTCATTGGCACGACCTGCATCATCTATTCCCACCGCAATTTTCATCCGCAACACGTAGTCGAGGAGATGAACCGACACCAGGCGACTTACGGGATGTTTGTACCCAGTTTATTAACCTTTCTTGCCGATGGTGTGGAACGGGGCCCTCTAAACCCTGAGACGCTGCGGGTGCTATTAACCTCCTCGGCACCGCTTGACAGCACGCTCCGGGATCGACTACTCAATGGATTTCCACACGTTCGTCTGTACGATATTTACGGGTCAACCGAGTATGGGGCCGCGGCTACGATGCGCCACCAAATTGGCGGCCCTGTCGGGTCGGTCGGCTATCCGGCGATGGGCCAAGAGATCCGAATCTTAGACGAGGAACAACAAAGTGTGGCCGCGAATCAAATTGGGGAGGTCTACGTCAAGGGACCGACATTGATCGACCAGTACTTTCATCGTCCTGATGCGAATCGGTCGGCCTTTACTGCCGACGGCTTTCTTACCGTCGGCGACATGGGCTATCTGACGGAAGAGGGGCTTTTGTATCTGGTCGATCGCAAGCAAGACATGATTATTGTCGCCGGTGAAAACGTCTACCCCAAAGAAATTGAGGACGTGCTGTTGAGCGATCCCGCGGTGGTCTTGGCTACCGCCATCGGCATCCCCGATCCGCGCCGGGGAGAACGACCAGTGGCCCTGGTGGTCGCCCATCCTGACTTCGCAGTCGACATTGGTCGTCTGGAAGAACTGTGTCGTCAACGCCTGGCCGATTACAAGCGTCCGATGGCGATCGAGGTGGTGCCCGAACTTCCGGTCGGTCCGGTAGGGAAAGTGGTCCGAAGGCTAGCCAAGGCGGATTATTTGGAGCGGACTAAGTCAGGCCGCGGAGCGCTTGATTGAAGTCCTGAACCAGGTCTTGATCGGATTCCAGTCCTAAAGACACCCGAACGACATCGCCACCAATCGAGCGATCTTGGCGTTCTTTGGGAGTCAACGCAGCGTGGCAATGCAACTCTGGAAGGGACACAATGGTTTCGGTGCCGCCGAACCCGGCACCGATCGCAGCGAGATGCAGGCGGCGGGCGAATGTTTGCACCGCGTCTTCGCTGCGCAAGCGAAAGGTTAGCATTTGTCCGAATCCCCGCATTTGGGCTAAGCAAAGATCATGGCCGGGGTGGGTCGGGAGACCCGGATAGTACACGGCGTGAGGAGAAAGACGAGAGGCGAGCCAGTGGGCTAGGGTCATCGCGTTGTCACTGGCTTGGCGCATGCGGACAGGCAAAGTGCTTAGCCCACGATGGGCTAGGTAAGCGTCATCAGGCGATAAGATTGCCCCACAGGCGTTTTGAATAAAGTAAAGACGTTCTCCCAAGTCCTGGCTCTGAGTCACCACCACGCCGGCGGTGAGATCGGAATGGCCTCCAATCATCTTCGTGGCCGAGTGGATGACGATATCCGCCCCCAAAGCCAAAGGATTTTGCAGGTAGGGAGTGATGAAGGTGTTGTCGACGGCGACCAAGAGGTGGTGTTGATGAGCCCACTGACTGATTGCAACAATGTCGCTGACGCGAAGAAAAGGATTGGAAAAATTCTCTACCAAGACGGCCACGGTTTCCTTGCGCCGTGCCGTCTCTAGACTGGCCACGATATCGGTATCGACGTAGGTGGCACTCAGTCCGAAGCGCTGAAATACCCCACGTAGGACCCGTTGGGTGCCTCCTTGGCAATCGCGAGTGACCAAGAGGTGGTCGCCGCTTTGGAACAGGAGGAAAAAGGCAGTCAGCGCAGCCATGCCTGAAGCAAAGGCCAACCCTCGTGAACCCTGCTCGACGAGCGCCATCGCGGTTTCAAAAACTTGTCGCGTGGGATTGCCTGAGCGGGCATAATCGTAGTCTGGGGGAGCCCAGGGATCGGGTTGATGGTAGGTGGTGGCTCGATAGACGGGAGGCACTAGGGCACCGTATGCGGGATCTTGCGGTTGACCTCCGTGAATTAATTGTGTGGCCAACTGCCAACGGTCTTCTGACCTGCTCATGAGAGGTTGTTCGCTCCTTATAGCCTTCAACGGACGACCGCGGAAACGCCTTGGAGTCGTCTCCGGTTGAGTCTTGACTACGCCTAGTATCTCGCATTCGAAGGGGGACTACAATGGCAGCAGCTTGTTTTCAGCGAGAGCCTGCCTGAGTATAATAAAGGCAGGGATTCATCGAATCATGGCGGTGTATGACACTTTAGCAGAGGGGTGGTGTTGGCCATGTATGGTCGCGCTTCCAATCTATCGAGCTGGCTCGACCAGGGAATTCAGGGGTCGTTAATGGGCCCAACCTTGGCCTATGTCGCGCTGTTGCTGCTCATCTTGTCGTTGGCTACGGTAGGCGGAGTCTTTTTGGGCAACGTCGGCATGTGGGTTGGCTTGCTGATGATGTTGGGTGGGACCTTGATGGTGAATCGCGCGGCCCGACGGGGTCGGGCCGCCTTGTTATGGGCGGCTACGACCGCCGTTGGCATGGGCATCTTAGTCGGCCCCATCGTCTGGTCGGTGGCAGCGACCGACAGTGCTCTGTTGCTTTCCACGCTCGGTACCCTGGTGTTGGCTGTGGCATTTTCGGCAGCTTTGGTATCGTGGATTCCCTGGGATTTCTCGCGGTTGGCACCCTTACTGATGGTCGGCCTGATCCTGCTCATGGTCACGGGGCTTCTGTCCTTCATCATCCCCGGCGCCATCGGAATTCAGATGTCTACCACCTATAATTTAGTTGGGGTGTTAATTTTCACCGGATATCTCATCGTGGATTTTTCTTTGATGCGCTACCGTCGCTTGGCGATTGGCGGACCCGGTACGGCGATTGTTTTGGCAACGTATATTGTCATCGACATCGTCAACCTCTTTTTGTTCTTGTTGCGCTTGGGACGGCGTTAACGTCTGAGGGCACGGTCGCTGGCACGACGACGACGGTTGATTCTAAGGATCCGGACGCGAAGCAGAATCTTCGACGTCCGGGTCCCGCTTATTTTATGTGTGCCCTGACCGTGGCCACGACGGCTTGGTAGAGATGGATGAGGAGCAGGGCCAGAAAGGCCCGCGGGCCCTTTCCGGCCTCTAATAGTCCACTGAGGCCGTGAACTCCCCAAATGACCGCATTAAGCTGCCACATGATAAGCGCGATGGCGATGAAGGCGATGACTAGTCGAGTCCACAATCGGCGCCCGCGTCGACGCGGCGGGCTTTCGCCCGATCCTTCGGAATGAGCAGCTGATGACACGAATCATTCCCCCCCACCCACTATAGCAGAAATGGAAGAAAATGGAAACTATGTAATCACCGAGACATGCGGCCGATGCGCAGACGCAGTTGGTCCATTTCAGGAAAATGTGTTATGGCTAAGATGACGGCGTAAACCAGCCCGGAAACGCCGACCACCAGTGCCATACCAAAGAGCAGAGGGATGATCCCAGACCAGGCAGATAAATCGAGAAACATCCGCATGGCCCAAGTCACAGCAGTGAGACAACCTCCGGCCAGGCCCAGCTGGAGCATCGTTCTCTTAAATTTCACGGATTCCCGTTGTTTGGGTCCTAGGGCCTGTCGAGTCAACATAAAGGCATTGACCCATTGCGCGCCTCCGGTGGCTAAGGCCAACCCTTCGGCCTTCATCGGATGCACCAGGATGAGGTCGCCAGCGATATTAATCAGAATCGTGATGATGCTAAAGCGTGCCGGATGGCGGGTGTCCTGAGTCGCAAAAAAGAGGCGCTGCATATAAAAGGATAGGGCAAAACCTGGAAGCCCGATGGCGAAATACAAAAGCGTTCCTTGGGTGAGCGCGGTGGAACGCCCAGAAAACGCGCCGTGCTGATAAATAAGGCGCAAGATGGGGACGCGAAGCAACAAGAACCATGCCGTCATCGGCACGATAATGAGCAGAACCAGACGGAATCCGCGCATCGCTAATGCAGTGAACGTCTCGTTATCGTGGCGGCTATGATGTTGGGCCAAGCGGGTGTAAATGGGGGTGGCCAGCGAGGAAATCAACAAGCTAATCGGCACTTGCACTAGGACGAAGGAATAATTTAAGGCCGCAATACTGCCGATCACCAAGTAACTGGCTAAGATTCGGTCCACAATTTGGCCGACGGTCCCGACCGAACTCGCCAGAAATCCCAGGGAATCC
>JAKAAL010000267.1 GCA_021802375.1 Bacillota bacterium
TAGGGGAGAACGATACCATGGCTCCACACGGCAATATGGTAAATGATCGAAGTTGGGTGCAGCCTGCTATCATGGACGGCATGCCTTATGTTCACGGGACTCGCATTCCGGTGCGGACGATTTTAGATTACCTCGCCGACGGGCGACCTCTGAGATTCTCCAGCAATATCCGCAATTGGCGGGAGAGGATGGCCCCACTACCCACCACCGTTCCTTGGTATGCGTTGTCGTCTTGTCTATCCACAAATTACAGGTCTCTGATAAGTTCCTACGATGTAATTAGTTGACTCGTGGTATCGAGCACCATCGTCCTTATATTGGTTGGATCATGGGCATGCAATGTAGCGGTCCCGCTATATGGCCGCCCGCCGATGCCGCTTACCTAGTTTTAGAGTCTCGTTTCTACTTGTTGGCATTGCATTTCCATACTGATCTTGCACCATTCGGCATTTGCTACTAGACGAACATCATCTTAATTCCCCATCGCCACACTCAGCCCCGAGAGACCAGGTAAGAAGCGTCTGAACACGATCGGTTTCGCGGGGGCGAATGGTTTTTCGTACGGAAAAGCCGACTTTTTTATAAAGGTGTAAAGCCCGGACGTTGGTCGCGTCGCAGTCGATCGCGACCCCGACGACCTTTTGTTGACAGAGGGCATCCATCAGCCAGTGACATGTTTTAAGCCCCACACCTTTCCCCCATTGGTTGATGTCCCCGATGAAGAGGTCAAATCCTCCCCATAATTCTTCTAAGGGAAGCCCATAGGCCATGGATTCGTCAGAGGTCAATACATAGTACTGCGCATAGCCGACAGGAATTTCCTGGTATTGGATGACGAAAGGACGGACCCGCGAGTCGGGTGCGGTCCTACTGCCAAACTTGTGGCACAGATGTACGATGTCGGGATTTTCCGGATAAAAGTGTCGGATCTCAGGTTGGCTTAGCCACCGGGCGAGTAGCTCAAAATCCTGCTCGTTGGACGTCAATGGTCGTAGACGGACCTTGCGCTCGGGCCCACACGTCTGATCCATGACTATCCCCCTAGTTTGGCCACGTGCCCTGTGGTTCCCGTGGCTAGATCGAAAAGGCCCTACGAGACTTCACAACCAGTAATAACCCCAGTATTACGATAAAACTTAAAACCACACGTTGAAAGGTTCCCCGCGGAATTCGACGATGAAGTAGATTTCCGGCCACTAGAGCCCCACCCATAGCGGGCAGCGACCACCCATAAAGCATCCATAGTTCCCGATTCCACATTCCACTCAGTGCTTGGCCTGTCACCACGATGGACCCCGATACTAAAAAATATCCCTGCATGGTACTACGAAACTTTGCTGACGGCCATTGGCGGAGGGTCCCGTACACCGCTACGGGAATCCCGTTGAAGTTATAGGCACTGCCGAGTGCTCCCGCCACCAACCCAAAGAGGTATGGCCACCAGCGCCCCAATAGTCTTGGTTCCGCCACTCCGTTGGAGCGCCATTGTTTCGTTAAGGAAAAAATTCCGTACGCCATGAGCACCCAGCCTAGGATTTCGGTGACCACCGTAGCCGAGGTATACCGCAAGATGAGGAGCCCGATAGGAACCCCAAAGACCACCGCCAATAAAATTGGCCGCAGTAGCCTCCAGTCGATGTGCCGCCAACCGGTCACCACAACGACTAACGCTATCGTCACGCCGACGAGTCCCATTAACGCCACGGCAAGGTCTAAGGGGATTGGCAATAAGGCTAGCAGTGGCATACTCACCACGGCATCGCCAAACCCTAATGTACTCCGTGATAGAGCCCCTAAAAATACCACGCAGACGACCGCTAGCAAAACTCCAGTAGCCATGCTTCCCCCCATGTCATGATAGTACCCGATAGGGTAATGTCTACGCCATCCTCTCGAGCCGTAACCTTTTTCATCGAGGTCCCGTTATAGGGTCCAAAGGGGCGGGGTATGATGACACGAAAGCGATTCGGTGTACGTTGGCTCGGTATGGGGATCGGATTTACGCTCATGGTGTCGGGGTGTGGAACGGCTCCGATAACCCCCGCACCCCCACCGAAAGCCGCGGCCTTCCCCTTAACGGCGAGTAATCCGCCTTTCTCCACCAGCATGGATTTTCTTTCGATGTGGCAAGGATTTGTGGGGGTCAATTCGTCGGTTATGAGTACCACCAATGGCGGTCAAGCATGGAATAATTACCCTCTCCCTCATCGAGCAATGGCCAGCGCCATCGATTTCGTGACGCCTAGTTTAGGCTGGGTACTGGCACAAGGCGGGAACGGTGCGCATCCCACGGTTTCTCTTTTAAAGACTAAAGATGGCGGACAGCATTGGACCACGGAGATGACGATCCCCACCGGCCTCTCTGGGAACCTGTCGATGACACCCCATGGTGGATATGCGATTATCGGCCAACGCCTATACTACACGGTAAGCCCTACGGCCGGCTGGAAATCTATCTCCTTGCCGGAGGGCGCCATCCCCACAGCCGTCAGTACGGTAAACGGCTCAGATGCGTGGGTAGCAGTCCAAGGCGGATCCCACTCTCAGGTGTTTTCCACCACGGATCAGGGCGCCCACTTTACTTCAATTTATACGACAAAAAATGCCATCGTAGAGATCTCGATCGCCTCCCCGTCCACCGGACATCTCCTATTGGGAATGCCGGGGGGTTCCGAGGGACCACTAGGCCCCCTCGAAACAACCACCAATGGCGGCCAAAGCTGGTCGTCTAGCGCGATCCCTGCCAGTGGTATTGGTGCGGGTATGAATTTTTCGGCTGGACGGGACGCCTGGATTGGCACGACCAATGGCGCTCAAGGCGTAATGTCGACCGGCCTCATGGTAACTTCCGATAGCGGCAATCACTGGGTATCCATCGGACCTAATCGCGGATGGCAGCTCCGTAATATCGATATGGTTAGTCCCGGTCACGGATTTGTGCTCGGGGTCGGCCCCACCGGTGCACCATTTCTCGCCAAGACCACCGACAACGGAGCGCACTGGAGCCAAGTGTGGCCGAACCCGGTTCCCCTAGCCACCGACTTCGTGAGTCCAACCCACGGCTACGGTCTCGGGATTGCTGACAACGCGCGCGCCATCTTTGTCACACACGATGGTGGGCTTCATTGGACGCTCCAGAATCCGAGCCCAGGTGCCACATTCAGCCAAGCTTCGTATTGGAAAGATTTTGGTCTGGCTATTGCCCAAACCTACGATGCCAAAGGCCAAAACATCGTGGACGTGTATCGAACCGCCAACCAGGGCTTAACCTGGCAAAAGATTAGTGCGATCCCCACCGCGCTCAGCGAAAGCATCACGGTGCTCGGGCCGACTACCGCGATCTTGTCGACTTTCGACAAAACCTACCTCAGCAGCGATAAAGGCCAAACATGGTCCCTCGTGTCCAAAACTCCGATGTCCCCAGGAAAAGCCTCCCATACTACGGACTTCATTGGTATCCACCAACGGTGGATCTATTCGAGTTCCAATGGGTGGGGACATCGAGCCCGGTTAACCTTTGTCGATCACGGTATCTCGCATGTTGTTTACACCTGGCCCCGAAACCCGAAAGCACTTTATCTCTCGGGAACCACCGTCGACTTCTTAAATCGGCAAGTCGGGTGGATCGTCCTGCAAACGATGGTACGCACCAACAAAACCTTTATAAAGCCAGGCTCAAACAAAAAGTTTTTTGTCATTGATACGGTGAATCAGCTCATCAAAACGATGAATGGCGGGAAGTCATGGGCTGTGGAAACCACTTTCCCGGCTAATATATCGATTACCAATGGTCTTCAATTCGTCAACGATCAGGTGGGGTTTATGACGATCAATGACCACATTTTGACCACAGGAGATGGGGGGCATACCTGGACGATTGTGCCCGCGGAAAACCGATACTCCTAGAGGATTTAGGGTGGCGCGAACAGAATCCTATGGGTCATTGGGATGGGACGTGCCGACCTCTCCCACCTGACACGTACACCGAAGAAAGCCGCCGATAACCCGAAACCTTGGGCATTCCCACCCTACGTGTCAAGCCGTTGCACAGGAATATCCTCGGTATACCGACGTCTTACTAGCGGCTCGAGCCACGTGGCGTCCCCAATCTTTTCGGGTTCCGAATATTGGGGGGACACATCGATTCCCATCATGACCTCGCGGGCCCAATCGCTCCCTTAACATCACCATCGTGAGCCCACCACACTAGATCTAATCGCATGGGTAGTTCTCGACCCCCATGGCAAAGATGACCCTCGCGCACGGAGGGCCATCTTTGGTCCAATGCGTTACGGGCTAGAGCCCGAGTTGACCTAATACGTTGACGCCAGCATCGAGACTCGCATTAGTTTGTCCTTGTAGGTGGGACGCGGCAGGGCTGAGGTTGTCACGAGTCCCGACCTGTGCCCCGGCATTGGCTGAAAGCCCAAGATTGGCTTCAAATCCGTTATGTGGCCTCACTGTCATTTGGCGATTGGGCGCCGCGTGGGTCGACGATGAGGACGATGAGGTCGTAGCGCCCGACGCGGAACTCTTCACAACCGAATGACTCTTTAGGGAGTTCTGATCCTCCTGGTGGCTCTCTGAGGTGCTGGTATGTGTCACCCGTCCCACATTCCTGCGCCATTGGGCAGAGCTCTGTACATCAGTCTTGGAAGACAGAGTACTGGCACTCGGAGTCGTGAGTAGAGCCGACCCTTTGACCCATGCTGCCGTCATACTTCGGGCGAGCTGAGACTGACTTTTCCACCAACCATCCGCCGCCAATGTAGTCTTCACGGTAGCTAACGTATCCAGGGAAGTCTTCAGACCGGCAGCATCGCTAGACGATGCCTGCAAATGGTCCCGCTGCCACCAGGTTTCTGCAACCATCATGGCCTTCGCCATAGCGGATGCCTCCTGATATGCCATGCCGCGATCTTTTTTTCCAATCGCGGTAACAGCCGTGATGCCATCCTGATTCGCCGCCTTTAGCATAACGTTGATACGGGCGCTACTGGATAAGGAGACGTCTAAAGACACCTGGCGCATCCATTGTTGTAAACGTCCCTGGGCGCCGGCTGTTACGGCCGTGGAGCCTGACATCCCCGTCAAGGGAATTCCAATGGTCAAAGCTCCTGCACTGGCTAACACCAAAAAACTTTTCATCATGTCTATCCCTCCTATGTCTCAGTGAATCCATCGTGGACAGTATTCGTACCCCATTTCATGATTTTGGGGGGCCCATCGATGTCAAGCAGGAATCTTTTGGAGAATCCACGAATCGACAATAAAAACATTTTCCAGGGGGTGGAGTGTCGGTTCGGCCGCATATGCGTCGAACTAAGGCATTCGGATAATATGCCATTTTCGCGGCGAGGACTATTGACGAAGATTTTGGGCTTAGGTATGGCTGGGGCCATAGGGTTTGAAGGCAGAGCGCTCGGGGCTCCAGCCCCCAATGTCGTAAAGAACCCGGCAAGCGATCCGGACCCGAAAGCGCTCTTTGACGTCAGGCAATTTGGGGCGCGCGGCGATGGCCGCCACAATGACACCCAAGCGATCCAATCGGCCATCGATGCGGCCGGAAAAGTGCATGGGACACTCTTTATCCCTCAGGGAACCTTTTTAGTTCGGCAATTGACCATCCCCTCCTACGTAGGCCTTTGGGGAGCCGGTATGGGACAAACCATATTGAAACAGGCTGGAGGTTCTCACACGGACCTCTTAAAAACGCTGTCGTTCGATACCCTCACCGGCACCAACAGCATTCATGGTGTGGCCGGAGTCACCCTCTCCAATCTCACCTTGGACGGGAATCGGGATCATAACAGCTCCGGTTGGGGGCTCCGACGCTATGGCTATCGCTGGGTCATCGAAAATGTGGAAATCCGCCATATGGCTAGTGGGGGCTTTTCCACCCCCTAATGAAACGTGACACGTGCGGCCTCCTTTTGATAGGGTAAGAACGGTCAAAATAAGGAGGGTGAGCATGAGTCAATCGTATACCGCAGAGTTTAAAACTCAGGTAATTCATGAAGTCCAGGAGACGCAGAATGCCACCCTGGTGGCCCGCCGCCATCAACTGAGCCCCAGTATGGTGCGGCGGTGGAGCCGCGAAGTACGACAAGACACGGGGAAAAGTGCCGGAGGGTTATCGCTCGCAGAAGAAAATGCCCAACTGAAACGTTTGGTGATCGATCGTGATTTGCAAATCGCGGTCCTCCAAGATGCGTTGCGAAAAAAGGGGATCCCGCGGTAACAGAATTGTGCCAATGGGCGGACAG
>JAKAAL010000268.1 GCA_021802375.1 Bacillota bacterium
AATTGGGGGACGAACAATGCGGGGCAACGCTGGACCCGCGTCAGTGCCGTCCCGACCGCTCTCAATCTCACGGTGACCGGCGGTCAGATCTGGGCGCAAACGGCTCATCTGTTATGGAGTCGCCCCCTTACCGGGGCACATTGGACGGGTCATCCGATGCCCACGCTGGAGGTTAATCCCGCCCAGATGGACTGGATTAATGGACAGGACGGGTGGGTAATCACCTCTCAAGGGATGGCCGCCGGAGCCGAGTCCGTGCAAATCTGGGTGACGCACACGGCGGGTCGGCAGTGGACGCCAGTCCTGCCGCATGGCCTGCCGTCTCAGGGCTCCAAATTCTTTGCGTTTCGAACGTTGCAAGATGGGTGGATGTTCGGCACCGATGCTTTACGTTTAGGGATGGTGCAATTCTACCACTCCGAGACCGGCGGTGTGCATTGGTCGCCAGTCTCCCTGACGTTGCCAGCCCGGTTTCGTCACCAGATTGTGACGTTTACCGGATGGCATCGCAGAGGCGCTGCCAACGGCCTTTTGGTCGTGGCCAACCCCACCGCCAGTGCCTCCCCACTGGTGCGCTGGACGATTTACCACCGCACGGCCTCGACTCGTTGGAAACACGGCGCGATTGAGACGACATCCCCGGAGCCCACCCCCCCGACCGTCTCGTGGACCGGGTCAACCGCGTGGATCATCCATGGCTCGCAACTATGGCGCGGGGACGATTGGGGTCGTCGTTGGCAACTAGTGCACCATGGGGGGAAATCGATTCAAGCCTTGAGTTGGGTCATTGCCCGTCCATCTCTCGGGTACGCCGTCATTGGAGATCATATCCTCCCCTCCAGCAATGACGGGATCTCGTGGAAATCGACGAAATAGCTCGTCGGCCAGAACCGGGCGGTTCCCACCTTACTTGCTGAGCCAAGTCGGGCAAACGCTTGGTCGTAGTGGGAGGGGTTCCTATCTTCCAGCGAACGAGGGCGCCTTCAGCCATCGAGGCGCCAACGTCCTGGCCAACCGGATTGATCGTAGCTTTAACCGGCAGGTGTGCGCCGTAAGCGTCATCATCGAGGACTTGCCGTCGTCTCTAGACGGGCCGGTGCCCGACATCGAAGCGAATGCACGCCGAAATGCGATCGTGGTAACCTTTGATGCTTGATAAGCGTTTCCATTAATGAGGGCCGATTGGAAATTCGGATTCGGTCTGGTCGCCTGATGAGGAGGGTTTGGCTTTGAGGTTCTGGATGGGGATGGGGATTGGGCTTTTGGGAGTCGTGGGCGTGCAGATGGCGGTCATACCGCCTGCCGTAGCCGACGCAACGCCGACGATTGTGATCACGGGTGTCGGGGATCATACGATTCCAGGACATTTGCACATGCCTTGGCCGTCTGGCATTCAGGCAGCCGAAACCGTGCCGCGATTAGGCTGGATTGGCGGGCAATGGCACGGTCCGCAGGCTGCCCGAGCGATTGGGAGCCTGGCAACCTTGATGACCGCTTGGTTGGTGGTCGAAGCCCATCCACTGGGGTTGGCCGCGTCAGGCCCCAAATTACCCATGACGGCGGCCGATCAGGCTCTCTATTATTCGGATAGGGCCCGGCTCGAGTCGGTGATGCCGGTGAAAGCGGGCGCAAGACTGTCAGAGCGCAAGCTGCTGGAAGGGCTCCTCATCCTTTCCGCGAGCAATGTAGCCACCCTGCTCGGCCGATGGGTGGCTGGGACCTCCAAAGCGTTGGCTCGGCAGATGAATCAAGAGGCGGCCAGCCTGGGACTGACCCACACGCACTACCACGGGCCTGTCGGCCTGAGCCCCTCGACCGTAAGCACCGTAGCAGACCAAGTGCGGTTAGCCGAAATAGTGATGCAAGAACCCGTTCTCGCAAAGATGGCAGGGATGGCCCGGATGGCCCTTCCGGGCGGTTCTATGGCTTATAATTATAACGACCAGCTAGGGCGGACGGGAATCTTTGGGGTCGCGGTGGGATCCAGTACCGACGATGGCGCCTCATTTATTTGGGCGGCGCACGCAACACTTGGCGGGCAAATCCATACGATCTATGGCGGGGTCATTGGGGTGACGGCAACCGGCGCGCAGTTGCAGCGGGCGTTCAATGATGGTCGAACCCTGATCCTCGCTGCCACCAAAGAAGTCCAATGGCACGATCTCTGGGCCGCGGGTCAACGGGTAGGGCAGTGGTGGTCACAACCGCAGTCGTCGGTGCCTCTAGCGGTCGTCCACTCCGTCCGAATCTTGGGCTGGCCGACGATGCCTTACCACGTGCGATTCATCGCGAATCCCAAGGCGTTACGGAACCAGCCACTGCCAAAGGGGACAGCAATTGGAGTGTTAACGGTTACCTATGGTCGTCAGGTGATACGGGATCCCGTGGTGACTGAATCACTGATGGCAAAGCCACCCATGTTCAGGAACTTCAGTCGCTTTTGACGGTTTTGACGGCTGTTGCGACAGTCTGGCCGTCATCCCCTGCGAATCTCTCTGAGAGGGACCAGTATGAATCCCAATGCTCTAGCCCAAGCGCTATTAAGCGCAGGATACTTAGAGCAGTCAATGGCCTTAATGGCCTTAATGGCCTTAATGGAAGCGTATACGGCCCAAGGCAATCGTTCGCACATTACCTCGTTGGGGCCTTAACGGGCACAAGGATTAAATGAGACAATCCATGAGAAGCACTCGCTACTCCATGGCACCTGATAATGCTAATGGAACATTTTTGAATCCAAAACCACGAAGAAGACCCCTGGCATGAAGAGAATGGATCCGCCAAGGCTAAAAGCCAATCCCCCAAGAATCCCATGCCACACCAAGCTCATCGCCTTGATGGGCCGCTTGAATTAAACACGCAAACGCTGACTTTTCTAGCTATTGAACGACACTCCCTCGAAAGGTGAGGCATTAGCGCTCTGGCGCTCTGGCGCTCTGGCGCTCTCGAACCGCAATCAGTAGAGCGCGAGTCTGGCCTAGTCCGAATGGACGGCGTATATCTCCAAATCAGGAATGGCCAGCAGCCTGCTGGCTCCTTCTTCATTCGTGCCGATGAGCGTGAAGTCAAAGTCGATTTCAGTGGACAGGCACCACGCCCGGTCGTCGGGCCACCAGAAATTGGGTTCGGCCTGGTAGATGCCGCGCGCTAGGTCGTATACGGCCCCAACCGGCCCTTGCGCCAGCCAATACCTGCGTCCGCCCGAGGCCCAGCCTGGAGGTGCCCATCGGGGCGCGGCCTGAATCTGTTGCAACAACGCCTGCCGTTGTTGCTGGCGCTCAGGGTAGTCCGGGCGTGTCTGATCGTCGAAGATATCGGGGTGAATGGTATCGTCCCAGGCTCCACCGTCCCAAAAGGAAACCCACGTGGCATTTGGCGTTGAGGTTAATGCAGCGAGGGCCGGTTCTAGCAGCTGGAACACTTGCGGAGACAAGCAGTAGGGTTCTTGATCAAAGGGGGCATCCGCCGGAATCCCAGCGCTATCCGTCACCATGTCCGTGAAGAACGTGACATTGTCCAATGACTTCCCGGCCCACTCTGCTATCTCCTTCCAAGGCACACGACGTTCGATGACTGCGTACCATTTCATGCCCGGTTTGCTCAGGATGGTCTTCCATGCGGGATGATTGATGCGAACGTAATGGGTGTAGCCGAACGGAATCGCGCGGCCGGGTAATGCCATTTTTCCGGCGGCCCACCTCGTCCATCGCGATGGATCCTGCAACCATTGGGTGGCGTGGAGATCCGTACTGGGAACCAGATCTGGAGGCCATCCAAACGGTCCGATATCGTAAACATCGGTTGGGGCCGTCACGGGGATTCTCCTTTCCCACAGACGCTTTGCACTGAGTATACCATTGCAGTTAGGGCCGTTTGCGACACCTCTTCTCCCGAGTCATCGACACCGAAGGACGATGACTCCAGGCTATTCATGATGCACTTTCGGGGCGTATACGCGCTCAGCAAACTGTCCGATGGGCACCCCGTTTATGACCGTCACAAGCTGGTGTATGCTGTAAGTACGCTTTGCAGTGAGTTTTATTAAGACTTAGCAACCGCTAACACGATAGATATCATCGAGTCGCTGATGACCGGTTATCCAAGGGGTGCAAAGAACCCCATTCGAGCGTTGAACCCAGGATCGGTCACTAGGGAGGCATATCCAGCGATGGCGAGTCGAGACAGCATCGAGCACGGCGAGGAGAATCCATTCATTCCAGGACTCCGTGGGGGATTTACGCAAACGCCACCCTGGGGCCTCTATGTGGGCACCGCGTTGGCCGTGATCTGGGACATGATGGCTTTTGTCCATTGGTTTCATGTCTCGTTCCCGGGATCCTCTGCCAATGTTTGGTGGCCATTGGCCTGGTTGTTCCTCGCCCTCATCGTCGTGGGATGGTCGCGTGGGACCAAGGTCTCGACCCCGTGGTGGGCTTGGGCCCTTTTAGGGATCGGCGTCTTGGCCGTGTCCGCCGCCACCGACGGCACCGCTCTAAGTCTTTGGGGGGCCTTGGTCATCGCGGTGTGGCCACGCCAAGGGCATCCCTGGTGGATCGCCCTCGCGGGTCTGGCCATGCTCCATGCACTCATCCAATGGGGGTTCTTGAGGTCCGGGTGGCACCTCCCCACCTTCGTCAGCCTCGATCTGTTGTGGGTAACGGGGCTCGGCCTGTTGGTCAGTGCTCGTGGATCCAACTGGCATACACCCCGATAAGCGTGTCATCCACTCGGCGGAGAGCCAAACGACTTCCCGGTTCCATCACTCTGACGACCAGTCATCCCTTAACCCGGGCGTTTGGGGCCTTTAGCTCCGGAATCGACCACATTCTGCTGAGGCAACGCGCTGGGTGACCCCAGCACGCAGCAGGCCCTTGGTCATGGTATGCCGTGAGTACGAGGTCGGCACCAACCTCTGAAGTAGCTAGACCCCAGGGAATGGTCCATACTGGGGCATTCCCTCCGTGCTTACACCTATCTTGAGATAACCGGAGGAGAGAGCGACGATGATAATCCAGTTCGATGCATTCTATCGCGCCGTGTTACAGCAAGCATGGGCCGAGGGCCGCGATATTCGCTATGGGATCAGACACGGATTACTGCGTCCCAGTCAGCCCCAAGCAGAACTCTTGCAGGCCGCTGTCCGCTTGTCCTGGCGACACTGGCATCCTGAAGAGCTCGATAGAGGGGGCGGTCAGTGGCTGGTGCACCGCACGACTCGCAATCCCGTCATCTTTCAACGCCTGACCCAGGGATGGTACGGGGCCGAACTAGCCTTACGGCACTGCCTCGGCCATCCTCCCAACCCAAGGGCGCTCTGGTTGCCCGTGATGGCGCACTGGCATTTATATAACCGGTACTCGGTCACCGCGCCGGATCTCAAGACAGCCGACGCCCTACGGTCACTCGTCGTGACCCATCCTGCGGAGTGTCAACTGAGTCGCGGAGAGCCATGGATTCTCCACCGATCGGACGACGCCTCAGACTGGCACCCGTTTCGGGAAGGCACCGGTGCGATGCGTCGGGCGCCTTGGTGGGGACTGGTTTCTCTGGTGCCCACCCAGGCGTCGGCGCGTGCCTGTACGGATGCGCTGTGGGCCTATCAAGGACGTGCCCCTGCATTAGGTGCCGCGGTGGCATGGACCGTTTCCCGCACCGTCGCTGAGCCGCCCCAATCTTCGCAAATCCTCATGCAGTGGTTCCTCACCGCCATCCATCGGTTCACGCCGCGTCATGCCCTAATCCGGAGCCTCGTGGCCACATGGTGGCGTCGAATGCGTGCTGGCATTTCGTTTGAGGAGCAATGTCAATGGATTGCCCAACAAGCGCATTATTTCCCGTACGATCACGTGGTTCCGAACGTGTTAGTCCAACTGCTGGTCTTGGGCTATGGCACCAACCAATGGAACTCAACGCTCGATCGCTTGCCGTTAGCTGGATGGGATCTTGTCACCAACGCCATTGTCGTGGGAACATTACTCGGCATACAAGGACTAGCGCCCGTCTGTCATCTTGAGCTCGTGGATTCTGAGACCGGCAACGCCATCCGACAGCTATCTAAATGGTAGCGGTTGCCGGGTACCGTTCAAGGGGAAATTCATCGGCTGCCAACAAGAACATAACCGCCATAGCGCCTTAACCGGGGCGAATGTTCCCTACGAAGTTTCGCTCTCGAATCATTCGCTACTGCATGAACGGGCAGGAGTATGCAACGCCGCTTTGATCCCCATCTATGTACATGGATCTCGCCGGTGACCGAGTACCGGTTA
>JAKAAL010000269.1 GCA_021802375.1 Bacillota bacterium
GAGATTACCACGACCCAGAGCAGGAAGCCGACATGGTGTTGCGTGAGGTGTATGGGGCGCTGAAGGACAAGGGGTATAACCCCATTAGCCAATTGGTAGGCTATTTGTTGTCTGGGGATCCGGCTTACATCACGAGCCACATGGGAGCCCGCAACCTCATTCGGCGATTGGAGCGGGATGAGCTTTTGGAAGAGTTGTTGCGCCAATATGTGCGTCACCTTGAACTCACCTCCCAGGATGGCTAAACGCATAATGGGGCTTGACGTGGGGGATAAATGGATCGGGGTAGCCGTGAGCGATGAGACGGTCTTGATCGCGGAGGCGTTGCAACCGATCAAGCGACGCAACCTGCCCGATGATCTAGCTGAAATTAATCGGCTCGCCACAACGTGGAATGTCGGGCAAATTGTGGTAGGATTGCCTTTGAACATGAATGCGACTGTTGGACCGCAAGCCGAAAAGACGCTCACGTTTGTGGGCCGGCTTAAAACCGCGTCCAGCTTGCCCGTTGCCACATGGGACGAGCGTTTGACAACCCAACAAGCGGAGCGCATTCTCATTCAGCAAGACGTCCGCCGCGAGAAACGCAAGGCTCGGATTGACGGGCTGGCGGCGGCCTTGATTTTGCAGGGTTACCTGGACCATGAGCGCATGGTTCGACTAAGGGAGGAGTCTCACATGGCTGACGACAAAGATTTGGAAGCTGGTTTTGCCGAAGAAGAAGATGAAATCATCACCTTGACCGACGACGAAGGCAAGGAGCACGAGTTTGTCGTGGTCGACGTAATCGAGGTATCGAGCAAGGAGTATGCCATCTTACTGCCTATCGATACGGAGGAAGATGAAGAAGCCGAGGCTGTCATCCTGCGCCTTGAGAAGGACGCCGATGGGGATGATGTCTTGGTGGACATTGAATCTGAGGAAGAGTGGGAGCAAGTTGCGCAGGCTTATGAAGAGTTGCTCGACGATGAAGGTGACGAATAGCGGCCGTCCATCGGCTGTGGTCTTGTGATTGCGCCATTCATGGGTCGTCAGCGCGGATGGCGTGTGCGAAAACGCTTCTGGGTGGGGGCGGCCCTTATAGCGGCCGCCCTTTTTCTGGTGGGATATGTTTCGTGGTTGTTTCAGCCCGTGAATTCCCACAGTCGGGTGGTCCGGTACTTCCGCGTCTCGTCGGGTCAAAGCGCCGATCAGGTGGCGGCAAGCCTTAAAGAGGCCGGCATTATCCGCAGCGCATTGGCTTTTGAGGTTCTAAGCCGTTGGGACCACCTGGCGACGCACCTAACTGCTGGGGTATACCGATTATCGCCGCGCGATTCCTTGCGGCGCATTCTGGACACGATGCGCCGGGGTGATGTGGTCACGATCAAGGTCGCCATTCCCGAGGGATTTACGGTCCAGGAAGTTGTCTCCCGATTAGTCCACGCCCATATTGGCACGGCGGTGCAGTATCAGGCATTGGAGCGCTCTCCGCTGCCAGGCATGCCTGTCCCGGCGGCTGGCGTCCGAGATGCGCTGGAGGGATACTTGTTTCCCGCGACGTACCAGTTCCCCTATGGGACAACCCCGCGTCAGGCACTCATGACCATGTGGGAAACCTTTCAGTCCCGGGTGGTGCAGGGGGTCTATGATCATGCGCATACCACACTCACGCTGTCACAGTGGGTGACTCTCGCCTCCATCGTGCAGGCTGAAGACGAGAAGGGCAGCCAGGCCTCTGAAGTGGCGGCTGTTTTCATGAACCGCCTGTCGGCCCACATGCCCTTTCAATCGGATGCCACAGTGCGCTATGCCATGGGCCATCCGGTAGCTGGCGGCTTGAGCATTGGCGATCTCAGCTATAGGTCGCCCTATAACACCTATCTGCATGCGGGAATTCCGCCAGGGCCGATCGACAATCCCGGTTTGGCGATGTTGAAGGCGGCGCTCCACCCGGCTCATGTGCCGTATCTTTACTTTTTGTCGCTTCGCAGCGGAACCATGCTGTTTGCGACAACCTACCAGCAGCATCTGGCTAATATTGCGTATGCCAACAGCCATCCCAACAGCTAAGGTTTGAGAATGGAGAAAACTGGAAAAACTTCCTTTAGGGTGTAGAGCGGCTAAAGGAGGTTTTTTTGATGTCTTGGAATCGTCGAACTGTTGTGACCTCATCGGCGGCCACTACGGCAGCATTGGCGTTGATGGCCGCGATCATTGTCATGCGGCTTAATGCGAACGGCCCCGCGTCAGGACCTGCTTGGAGCATGTCCGCGAGCCTGGCCGGGCCAGTGTGGGGCAGCCATGGGCGCGTCATGACTCGGCAGGTCACGCGCCCGGCGCTGCTGGTGGTGCCGGCGGAACTGTCGGCTTCACTCAAGTCCCGACTGGCACGGGCCATGGGAAGTCCATTGGGAACGGAAAACATCCTATGGATGGCCGGTGCAGGCCCCCAACGTTATTGGACCGGAAAACATCTGAAGGGGATTAGCCCGGTCCGGGCAGCCGTTTGGGTGCCGCGGATTGGCGCTTCCTCCAGTCTTATCATGATGGCTGCGCGGTCCAGCGGGGCGGTGAGTCGTGGTCCCTGGACATGGCGTCGGGGAGCATACCGCCTTTCCGGATCGGCTAAGTCCGTCCATACCACGGTGAACGCATCGCTGACACAATCTTTGGCGCCTCTGGTTGCGCCTGGCGGTGCTGTGTTTGTCGTCGGTAGGCAAGGGGCACTATTGGCGGGGGTGGGTGCGCCCTCAGGCCAGGGGGCCCTATGGCGCCCGGAGCCGGCTGGGATGGCCGTGCTTCCGCCATTGCTCGGACTGGCGTTGCAGCGGAACGCCGTGTACCAAGCGCTCGATGGAGGCCAATCAACCCTCTCTGCCATTGCGGCGGCCTGGGGAGAGAAGGGATTGAGCGAATCGGTGGCGGCGCTCGGATTCGGGTCGTCGAAGGTCGGCGCCATGACGCTCGCAGCGCCGCGTGTGTCCTCGCCTCTTTCGGCCAATGCGCTTGAGCAGGGGCAGGGACTTTCGCCGACCCCGCTCGAGGTCGCGCGCAGCTACCTGCCTTTTCTTGATCAGGGACGATTCCCGCCGTTGGCGGTCTCAACGGATTCACGGCCAGCCCGGATCCGGGCGATTGCAGCGAAGAGCGCACTGAGCCAGGTTTTGAGTCAACTCCCTCAGGTCAAGGTCGGCTCGATGGTGTTCCGCGTTTGGCGTCCACAGGGACTTTACGCCGTGGTGCTCGCACCGCGCGTCGGTGTGGAGGCGGTGCTGGAGGGCCCGGCGACCCGGAACACCATGGCCGCATTGGCAATCCTCGCCGCGCAACGGCCCTAAAGGACGGCAGGAGTCGGGCACCGCCATCGCGAACCTCTCATGAAGGGGTGGAATGATGAGGCAGGCTCGCCGACTAACTTGGATGGGGCTTCGGGGATGGATCATCATGGGTGCATGGGTCTGGGCTCTCCCGGTATTGATGGTCTGGGGATGGACCGGCAGTCAAGCCCGGCTGGGATGGGGACTCGCCACGGGGGAAGCTGTGGTCACATGGGCGGCCATGGTGGTGGTCCGGGGCGCTGCGGTGCTTCTCTACAACTACGTAATCTCATCGCATTGGCCCTTCACCTTCATCACGGACGACACACGGCTCTTCGAGGTTCCGCTTTGGCCCAACATTATTGCCAGCGGGACCGGGGCGGTTCCCTCAGGGCTGGCGATGGCGGTGTTGGCAAACCTATGGGGATGGACGGTAGTGCTGCCGAACCGGTGGACATTCACGCTGGTGGTTGTCCCAGCGATGGCGTGGATTTACGCACTGGGCACATTGGTCCTGTATAATCGACTTGTTGTGCCCTGGTTCGGCCCCATTGACGTCGAAATTCAAGAGCAGGGCGGGCGCCGGCGACTGGCTGGCATGCGCGCCCGGTCTGTTCGGCGCGCCATCAGTCTCGTGACCTTTGGATGGCTGGGAACTCTGCTCTTGGTGGGCGCGCTGGTGGCCGGCATTCTACTCACCGCGGTTGCGCATCATTTCCCAGCAGGGGCATTCGGAGCCGAGGTGGCAGCGTTTGGGTTGGCTCTCGCCGCGTTCATCGGATACTGGCTGGCCGTTGTCGTGGGGCTGTGGTACGGTCTGGGCGCCCGCGTTTACCAGTGGTGGAGAGGAAAGGGCGGGGGATTGGATTGGCAGGACGTCCGGGATGAGGTGAATGTATGAAGAGCATCAAATATGCGGCGGAGATCGCGCCCCCAGCGTTAAATGGATTTCGCGAGAGCGTGCTCTTGTGGTACCGAAACCATGGTCGCGACTTGCCTTGGCGGCGGACCAACGATCCATACGCCATTTTGGTTTCTGAAATCATGCTGCATCAGACTACGGTGGCGATCGTAGAGCCGGTGTTTCAGGAATTCCTGCGGGCGTTTCCCACCATTGAGGCGTTGCACGAGGCTCCCTTGGATGCCGTCAAGGCCATTACCGACCCTCTGGGATACAAAGTTCGCGGGCGGTGGCTGAAGGAGATTGCCCGTGTTGTTGTCGAAGACATGGACGGGCAGTGGCCACGAACGGTGGAAGGCTTGATGAAACTTCCAGGGGTCGGGCGCTATACGGCGGGGGCTCTGATGTCGTTTGCCTTCGGAATTGATGCCCCGATTCTGGATACCAATGTTAAAAGGGTCTTGGGCCGCTACTTCGGCATTGAGTACCGTGACTCCCGTGCAGAAGTCCAGCACCACCTCTGGGCGTTGGCGGAGGCCGTGGTACCTGACGGTGAGGCCAGCCTCTTCAATCAGGCGTTGATGGATTTCGGAGCGATGGTGTGCACTGCCAGAAAGCCCGGTTGCACTGTATGCCCAGCCTGCCAAGTCTGCTCCAGCGCCATGGGCGCCTCGGAGACCGCGGCCGCCGAGGAACCCTCCATGTATCGGATCATGCCGCGGTCTGAAGCGCTCTCCTCCTCATAAATCTGCGATCTGCGGCCACGTCTCCTTCATCGCCTGCCATCCCGTCTCGACCAAGCGCCCGTAGTCGGCGAATCCCAAAAAGGGCACGTTGAGGGTGTCAGGGCGGACTGTGAGATGCGAGATCCGTCCCTCCCGTAGGCGGGACAGCGTATCGGTGGCATAGCTTTCGGAGCGGCCCAGCACATCGCCCAACCCCAACCGATTGGCTTCGATATGAGCGGGCGTGGCCACATCAATCGCGACGATGAACTCCGGATCCAGCGCATACGCCCAGTCGACGGGGAGAGTGTCTGCGACCCCGCCGTCGACCAAGACATGATCCTTGTGTCGGGGAGCCGCGAAGAGGCCGGGCATCGCCATGGTGGCCTGCATGGCGAGCCATAGGGGCTGGTCGGTGGCGATTTGCCATGCTCCCCGGGCCGGCGGGGTGAGTGGGCGATTAGTGAAGGCCACGGCCGTCAGCGTCACCAAGTCCACGGCCGTCAGGACGGTCGGGATATTCCAGTCGGCGGTGGTCTCGGCCGATGGGGCAAGGCTCAGCAGCGTCGCTACAAAGCGCTCCGGCTGGATGAGCCCAGTTGCGGGCGGTCCCAGTTTGGGCAGCAGCTCATGAAGCAAACCTACGGTGTTGAGATGAAAGTACTCCAAGGGATGATTGGCAATCTCCTGTCCGACGCGGATGAGACGGTGCATCGGAATTCCGAGAGCATAGAGCGAAGCGACAAGTCCTCCCGCTGAGGTGCCGGCTACCGCCGTCGCTTTGACGCCCTGTTCTTCCAAGAAGCGCAGAGCGCCTAAGTGGGCCGCTCCCAAGAGTCCTCCCCCTGAAAGCGCCAACGCAAACGGCTTCATTTCGCATCACCTCCTATAGGAAGGGTATGCGAGGGAGCGGTCCAAGTGCCTGACCCGCCAAAGGAAGACGGATCAGGGGCGGAATGGTCCGCGTCCTGATCCGTTGGAGGCGTGTCTTAAGTGTGAAGCTCTTCTCTTATCGCGGAGGCCAGCTGACTTTCCGGCACGGCGCCAATTTGTTGTGTTTTGCCGTTGATGATGGTGGCCGGGACACTGGACACCTCGAATCGATCGGAGAGCGCGGGGAAGGACATGGCGTCCACCATGTCGGCGACCACGTATTGTGGATTGACACGGGCCATTTCGTGGGCCAGGCGAACTGCCTGGGGGCAGTACGGTCAGGTTGGCGTCACGAAGACTTCCAAGTGCAAGGGGCTGGTCAGCGACTTGAGCCAATCCTGGGTCTCCTGACTGAGCGATACTGGCTCGTCCTTGGAGACGTCAACCATGTCACCTAAAAAAGTGC
>JAKAAL010000270.1 GCA_021802375.1 Bacillota bacterium
AAAGGATGGCCTTGTTGGGTTTTCAGCGTGGTCTTGGGATGGAGGTGATGCGGGTGACTATTGATCCCCGCGGCGCGATTCACGACTTTGAGTTCATGATGGACGAGGAGATTGTCGAGGGAGCTCGTGAAGGAAGTGGGGAGGCTTTAGAGTATTTAATCAATAAATATAAGAACTTTGTCCGTGCTAAGGCACGTTCGTATTTTTTAATCGGAGCGGACCGGGAGGACATCATCCAGGAAGGGATGATTGGCCTATATAAAGCCATTCGAGATTTTCGAAGCGATAAGCTTGCGTCGTTCCGGGCATTCGCAGAGCTTTGCATCACGCGCCAAATTATTACGGCGATTAAGACGGCGACGCGCCAAAAGCATATTCCTCTAAATTCGTATATTTCGCTAAACAAGCCGATTTATGAAGAAGATTCGGAGCGTACCCTGCTAGATGTGATTTCTAATGCTAGAGTGTCCGATCCGGAAGAAATGGTCATTAATCGCGAAGAGCTGGGCGACATTGAAGAGAAGATGGGCGAAATCCTATCGGACCTTGAATGGAAGGTGTTGATGGCATACTTGGATGGGAGATCCTATCAAGAGATTGCAATCGACTTAAAGCGCCATGTGAAGTCCATTGATAATGCCCTGCAAAGGGTGAAACGCAAGCTCGAGCGATATTTGGATGGCCGTGTGATTCCTGCATTCAATGCGGGCGGGCAGGTATACGAAGTCGGCGAATAACTTCTTGCCGCCGTGTCAGGGGAGGCTTTGGCAGTTGCATCTTTTAACGCTAAAGCGTACCCTGTATGACGTGCTGGCGTAGCTCAATTGGCAGAGCAGCGGTTTTGTAAACCGCAGGTTATCGGTTCAAGTCCGATCGTCAGCTCCATTCGAACCCCGCATCCCACAAGGGAGACGGGGTTTTCCTGTGGTCATGACACGCCGCGAAACTCCCTTCGGGCCACACGAACGCCCGATAGCGGACCAGACGCCTCAGGATACTCCATGACGAACCCCCACCGTCGGGACAACCGTGGAGCGGACCGCAGTTAGTCGGGCGGTTGCTGCTCGGTTTCCGATTCTTCCATCACGCGCACGGCATGCAGGATGTCATGAACTCTCCCGCCGCCTGGATACATCGAGGCGGGGGTTTCGGGGTCGCCCCCAAAGCGTTCCTGGCTCGACGACCGACTGCGCCGGGCCGTGAGGCCTCGTGCGTCTTATGCGATCTCCCACCAGTATTCGCTGAGCTCACCAGGCGTGAATTCGGACCGTTCTAGCCCTATACCCTCAGGGTAAAGCCTTTGCCTTGTCTAGCCCTGCGGGCTTTATGTTCAATCGTTGAAGGTTGAATGCATCCGTAATTTGAGCTGCCAGATGATACGAGGTCATGAACAGAGCCAAATGCCCCCTCGGTTCTCTTCTGAGCAGAGTAGAGGAGACCGAACCCATGCACCACCAAGAAAAAAACCCCGTTGCGAGCGGGGGAGAGCATCAGGAACACGGATACCCCACGCGAAATAAAAAAATCTGCCGCGCCCAGCCCCTTATCCGTTCCCCCTACGGGATTTGTCGGGGTGGGGGATTTGTGACAATGAAAGCCTATCGAAATCCCGCAACCGGAGCGTAACCTTACCAACGGAAAGGACGTGACTTCAAATGCGCAATGCACCCGTGACATAGACCAAAACCTTAAACCCAACTGCTACCCATGCGTGAGTATGCTGGCCACCAGTCGACCGATGCCGTCACCGAGTACGCCACGGACCTCAAGCACCGGACCGCCTGCACCAGGTCGACGTGATCATCAACCTATCGGCTACTCATGCATTTCGTCACCCACGCGAATGCCGTGGTAACGGAGGACGAGCTCCTCCGCATCGGATGGCCGGAACGAGGAGCCTCCCGAGCGAACCTCTATCCGTACATCCATCAATTGCGACAGGGGATTGAGCCGAATCCTCGGCATCCGCGGTGGTTGGTGACCCACCGGGGCCAAGGCTATTGCTTACGTATGAAGACCGGACACGCTCTGAACACGCAACCTGCGTCCGAACCCTGAAGAGTCCACCGTGAGAGGCATTCGAAGAGGAGGGGAATCCGAATGGAGTCACTCGAAATCTTGACACCCGCCCAATTACTACGGCTGACCCAAATTGAATTACGTTGTGTGCAGGACTGTGCCACCGTGTTCGAGGCCACGGTGCCCGAGTGTGTTTGCGACCTTATTCAGCAGCATGCTGAGACGGCGCACCGCTTGAGCGAGGTGCTGTGGACGCGTTATCACCTGCCGGTGCATGGCCATCCCCCGCTCAATGTGTCGAAGGAGGCGAGTCACCATGGCCTCACGTAAGAGGGGGGATAGCGTGGCCTCCTCGCGACCTATCCCCGCGGAGGCCTGGTGGCAGCAACTCCTTCGGTGGTCGGCTCTCGATGCTTATCGGCAACAACGGCGATGGAATCGCGACCGGTTAGGCGTGATGACCGATGTAGCCGAGGAGCTTCATTATCCAGATGTTTCGGCAACTCAGGCGTTGGAGGCAGTCGAGTGGCACCTCGTATTGGAGCAGGTGCTCAACGCCCCAGAGATCTGCGTGATGGACCAGATTTATTGGCAGACGGCGACCCAACGCCAAGCCGCTCGAGTGTGTCGCCTGAGTCAACCGCAGGTCCATCGCGTCCATGGTCAGGCCGTGAAGAAGCTCCAACGAGCGCTTCGATGAGTTCGTCACCGACGGTCCGTGCGGTCGCCAGCGGTCCAATGGCTCTAAGGTGATGATAGGCAATGGAGTCGGTCGATCCCTTGAATATCCCCCTTGTGAAAAATTCTTGAATCAAAATCGATTGTCAAAACGATCTAATAAGTAAGAGGGTTATTCCTCTTATTCCTGACGGAGCGGTCCGGGAATCACGCGACAACCCAGCATGACCGAAGATGATGGACAACAATGGCACCGGTAACGATGTATATACCACGCACGGTTGCCGCTTTTGTCAACAGGCTTTGGCGTAGTTGACGGATCACCCCGAGCAAGCGCTGGCCGTCGACATTCAGTTTGTCGATGACGATACGACCGTTCGCGAGGCGTTTCAGGCGCATGGATTTCGTGGAGTACCGACCTTTGTGATGGAGGCAGAATCATGGTTGGGGTGGGACCCCGAGAAATTAGTACAGGCTTTACGCTGAAGTATTTCCAGTGTCCCATACTTCGGAAGGTTCACACTTGAAAAATTGCCATAGCGGAAGAAGGAGGAGATTTTTATGGCGTTAACCGCCGATCAGATATTCTTGTATGCTGCGAATAGCAACGACAACACGAGTGCCACCGATGTGGCATCCCAATTCAGTCTCCCGCCCGGTCATGTCCTTGGGAGCTTTGCGAACGCGTGGACCGCGGTGGCTTCGGGAAAATTCTTGGTGATTGCGGTAGGGCGTCCAGCGGTCACCAATCTCAAGAACAACCCCTGTAACCACGGAAATCTCGGATCGCCACCGTTTTCGTACGAGGATAGTGCGCGCACCTCGTTGCCGGGGACGAATGTGTTTATGAACGCAGCGGGAGCCACCGGGACGGATAGTCAAGCACTCGCGTGCCATTATGTCTGTACCGCCTTGGGCACATGTTCGGGTAGTTGTGGATCGGGTGGAACCCCCGAGGCCCCCACCGATACCTGTGATACTAGTGTCAACTGGAATCCGGTGAATGAGCACGGGGATGCGTTTGGGACGACGTGTCCGAGTAATACCTGCGCCAGCGGAGGATGCCAATCCCTCTCGGAGATTCAATCCCAAGCGGTCACTTCGGGTTGGAACCCGACAGCCATTGCCGAAAGCATCTTAGCGTTGATGAACGGAATGGGGTATGGTATCGGTTCCATGGATGCCGATATGGCGCTGGCCGCTATGGACGATCAGGGATGCAATGCATGCCCAGATTCGTGTATTGGTACCAACGGACCCTGTGAATGCTCTCCTGTGAAGGACTTGGTCAGTGGCCAAGGATTTGGAGTGCTGCAGGAATCGTGGAATTCGAGTCTGAATTCCTTGGAACATGTCAGTTATGTGAAGGAGCAGTTCACCACGACGGCTGCGTTTGATGTCTGGTTCCCAGGTGGCATCACGCCTTGTACCGTACTCCGGGATCCAGGTACCGCGATAGCAGAGTTCTACTTTGCGGCATTAAGCTTTGGTGGTAGCAATTGCAACCGAATCTTGCAATGGGTGGGTCCGGCGAGTAAAGGCGGCGCGTGTTGCGAAACCACGGCATACTATGAGGCCAATCCTACGTCATCGAACTTATCGGCGTGTACCTGGTCTTACAATGGCTACACGTGCACCCCGTAAAATCTCTGAAGAGATGGAGGTGCGCGTAAGACTCGTGCCTCCATCATCTTCACGAGGCCACTCGACGCAGATGGTCTGCCATCACCGCGGCTAGACCGTCCATAGCGATGATCAGATAACGGGCCTGCCCCTGTCGAAAGGTAGCAACCGATTGGCTCGCCCCCGTCGATTCTCCGAAGGTCATGGATGCGTCCCCGCTTTGACCCGGCAATGGTCGGTCCAATGCGCGCACTTCCGATCGTGCGTTGGCCAAGGCATTCGCGCGGTTGAGCGCGAGAGCGTGCGACCACGTGGGAGGAAACGGAGGCGCACTCGATGCAACTAGGGTCCAATGGTTTTGTCGCCAGCGCACTTGACACGACACGAAGTGGGGCAAGGAGGCCGGCTCCCAGCAGGTTTCCGTCCCCGGTATATGCCGAGAAAGAGCGACATGGATTGTGCTCAGAACCTTGGCGGAACGTGAAGGCCTAGATATAATCGATGCCCCAACATAGGGGTGGACAAAATGGCTCCAGGCAACACGCGTGGACAATTCCCAGATTGCGGCATCCATTCCAGCATGGACGGCACTCTGAAGCAACCGCTTACGTGTCCACACCGAGGCGGGATAGGCAATAACGATATGATATCCCTGGTCAGCTGGCAACAAAGCGCTGGCAAAAGCCACTTGACCCAGATGTGCACCGCGATGAGGATATCCGACCACCTGGGGTGTCGGCAAATAGATAGGGACTAATCCAGGGTGAGAGAAGATGGTTCCCGCATTCTTGAGCACCTGCGTGTATCGAACGGTTAACGGGATATGGACGGCAACAGGGGTAAGGGATCGGGGTCGCGTGACAGCAAGTGCGACTGCTATTGCGGCTGAAATCAGGATTAGCATGAACGCCAGCATCCATCGCCCCCGACGGGCTAGGACCATCATGGAATCACTCTCCCTTCATCTTTTGGCATGTCGCCAAGTCACTGAGTTTGTGTGGCGAAGATAGAAAGCGGACCACCGCTACTTCTACAACCCTATTCCTTCTCTGTAACTTATCGTGAGTTCGTCTCCATTGGAGTCGTCATTCGATATAACGCTAGATACCCTCCGCAGGTTACACTCTCATAAATGGTGTCTGGCGACGGTATACTCTAATCGGACGTCAGGATCAGGGCCAAAACGCGTCCGATTAGAGTCTCAAACCGCATTGTTTGACAGATCGCTTCGAGGGTCTTAGACTCTATCCCGACACTTTTCGGACCCAGGAGGCGGTCGCGTATGGGGCATCGGGTGGGCTATATTCGGGTGAGCAGTGGGGATCAACAGCCGGCGCGGCAACTGGACCAGGTGGCGGTCGACCGGGTGTTTATTGAGTATGCATCCGGGAAGGATATCCACCGGCCGCAGCTGGAACAGTTATTGGCCTTTGTGCGCGCGGGCGATACGGTGGTCGTCCATAGCCTGGACCGCCTCGCGCGCAATTTGGCGGATCTGCGCCAGCTGGTCGCGCGGTTGACGCACCAGGGCGTCCGGGTGGAGTTTGTCCACGAGCAGTTGACCTTTACCGGCGACGACTCACCCATGGCCCAGCTGATGCTCTCCGTGATGGGGGCCTTTGCCGAATTTGAGCGGGCCCTCCTGCGGGACACGGCAACGCGAAGGCATTGCTTTAGCCAAACAACGGGGCGTCTATCGGGGCCGCAAGCGCGCCTTGACGGCCGCGCAAGTGCAGGTGCTCCGGCAGCGGGCGCAGGCCGGGGAAGCGAAGACGGCCCTCGCCCAGGCCTTTGGAATTAGTCGCGAGACCGTCTATCAGTATTTACGGCACTCCGAGTCGGATACCTTCTGAGCGCCATGTCTTGTGGCTTATACGCCCCTGTTTATGCCTTATCGAACATTTGGTCGGATTCCTACCACGTATCGTTATTCC
>JAKAAL010000271.1 GCA_021802375.1 Bacillota bacterium
ACGGTAGGCAAAAAGATTGGTGACCACTAACGTGCCAAAGCCCCACGCCTGGGCATAATGCTGACAACGGGTGACAGTCGGATCGCTCTGAGTAGCATCGGCGGTACTGGGATTGAGCATCAGAAAGGTGAGGGCGGGTTGGGTCGGATCCCAGCGCCGGGCCCACCAATAGCGATAGCGCCCCGAGGCATCAAAGATCGCCCGGGGCCACTCTGGATCCTCAGGCCACGGAAAGGTCAGTTGCAGGGAATCGGGTCTCATCGGGGCCGGACCCACCGTAAGGCCAAAGGAAAACAGTAGACCCCATAAGCCGGACCCGGTTGCTCCGGCCACTGATAACGGCGATATCCCCACAACGGAGCCGGATCGGGCGGATCTTGCATGCGGTGCCACCGGGCCCGTATGTGCCAGGTTAACGCCCAATAACGGCCTCGGAGAAGGACGACCGTGCCGGGCAGGGATGAGAACGACAAGATAATGACCTCCTTCTAATGAGCTGATGAAAAGAATAGGAGACAGGGAAAAGAGATAGTAAAAAACACCATGACTGGTCAATGCTGGCGCAAGAACCAGGCGGATGGACTCAACGCACATGATGTCCGTATACGAGGGGCATGGTGGCGAGCACGAAGCTTTGGGGCCGGGACTTCCCATCGTCCTGGGGGCAGCCCGTCCGGCACCTGCCAGAACGGTCCTGCAAACCCGGCGGATTCTGTCGCCGTCCAGAGACCCCACGGAGCCCAAAGGATGGGCATGGAATCATCGCCGGCCGATCGGAACGGCATCGAGCCCCTGTCGCGAAAATCCGGCAAACAGGAAAATTGGTCGACTAAAGGCTGATGCAAGACGCCGTTAGACAGGCTCCAGGCCAAATACGATCAGGTCAAATAAGAGCTTCCGGCCCAGGCGATTAACGGGCGGCGAAACCGGCGTAATTGTGGTTGATACGCTTGCAAGACGGGCAAGGCCCGAGCAAACAGATCGGCAAAGCCGGCATACGTCGGGGGACGGTCAAAGACGTAAGTCCAAAGAAACTGTGACGGGGGTGGCGGAGTGATTGGCCAACAAGCGCGAAGAGCGGACATGGCTGAGCCTCCTCAGAATAGGACCGGGTTAACGGAACAGCAAGGAAACCAGAAGGTTTATCGTCTATGCATTCGAATTGGGAATCAGGCCCGTAGGCCCGCCTCGGGTTGGGCTGTAGTGCGACAGTGCGCAACGCGAGGCGCATCCACGGACATGGAGAGTCTGACACAGATTATGGCTGCTTAGCAGTGAGATAATCCTCCCATTGATCCTGGGTGGTACCCGCTAAAGACGGAGCCCATAACAAAATCGTATCCAAACCGCGGTATGTTCACCGGGACGTCGAGCCCACACTCGCATCCGGCCCGTAACGGAGGATGTTGCTGATAGCGCCCAGACAGCTTGGACGTATTGATCGGGAGGAACGGTTAAGCGACTAAACACGCGCAGACCCGGCCTCGGACGCATCCAGCGTGAGCACCGGAATAAACGTCAGAGCGCCATCTTGATGGGAGTTGGCTTTTTTGCATTGCATTAAGCACACATTTTGAAGTATACTATGGATGCGACGGAAGTGTTCTTGGCGCGGACACTGAGACTGTAGGAGTGTGCATACGATTAACTTCTAACAGTGTGGGCCTGCGCGGGGGTGGCGTTGGGGCTGAGGCTTCACGCCCCCTTTTTTTGAGCTTGCCATGATCAATTGTGCGCCGTTGATGGCTGGGGAGGCCGTCCGCGTAGGCGTCAACTATGTGGGACATGAAGCGGGTTCGAGACCGTGAGAGCGTCTCGGCCCCAATCATGACGAATGCCGCGACAGATTCAGAGAAGGATTCATCTAAAAAATGAGTCGTCGATCCATTCATCGAACGCCCCCACAAAACGTTGGAAGAGATGATCGTATTGTTGCTTCGCGTTGATAACGTCGATCCGCAGGCGATCCAGTTGGTCAAGCTGACATGCGAGATCTTCTTGGACGTTGAGGTCAAACAGTCCATCATGCGTTGTAGGAATTGGCACGGTAGTGGTCACCAATCTTTTTGCCTACCGATCCACCGATCCCCGGGCTCTGACTGGCTGTCCGGATCCGGTGGGTCCGGAGAATGACGCCTGGATTCTAAGGGCTGTCCGTCAAACACAACACACGGTCTGCGCGTGGGGCGTGCATGGTGCATTACAGGATCGGCAAACCGTCGTGTTACGACTGCTCCGTCCCTTTGCCGACCGGCTGTGGATGTTACGCTTGTCCCAGGGCGGATTTCCCCGGCATCCCTTGTATTTGCTCCGGACTCTGCAGCCGCAACCGTTAGTTCTTCCTGATCCGGAATGCCCCCGGCTCCCGCCGGGCGAAAGAAAAATTTGATTAATGTTCTTACTTGATGAAAGGAGACGATAAACATGTCCGATGCCCTGATTTCTTGGGAAAATGCTACCCATCGCTTGCAAATTCTTCCCGATAACGATCCGGTAAATCCCCGCGACGATGATAATTTGTGGACTCTTATTGCTTGGCATTCTCGGTATGCTTTAGGCGATGTCGCAGTGCAACGCGCGCAATTTCCGCATCCGGATACGTTTTTAGCGGATCTCTATGCGTATGTGACAGATACCGCCGTGCCTACAGATGCCAAGGGCGATCCCCTGATCGATCTTGCACAATGGGCTGCTAACACGGTTGCACTGCGCCGGCTGTATCTCTATGATCATACCATCCTGGACTTATCATCGGCCCCGTTTGCCGGTCGTGCGCCGCATGCCGCATGGGACAGCGGGCCTGTCGGCTATGCTTTTGTCACCCGGGCCTGTATTGCCCAAGAATACGGAGACCATGCCGACGCAATCCGTCAGGCAGAACAGCTTTTAGATGCCGAGTTACGCGTTTACACCGATTATCTCAATGGCCGCGTGTATGGCTATCTTTACCAACGCAAAAGTCTGTGTGATCACGGTGCTATCCACTTCACCACAGACAACGAGTGCTGGGGTTTTTACGGGGAAGATTATCGCCACAACGGCATGTCCGATTACTGGACTCCTGCCATGCAAGCTCTGGCCCAAGATCCGCATCAAACGATCGGTTAACGCGCGTATCTTAGAGGTCAATGGGCATTCTGGGAAGGCGTACCACTATTATGGTCCGGTCCCATAAACCCTCCCGCTGACCTGGAGCCTGGCTTGTCCTCATTCTGATTTGCGGAACAGGTTTGATCGCTATTACCCAGTGTAAAACCTGCTTTCCGCCCCCGCTCCCCAATCCGTAATTCAGCAGACAACTTTTCGAAATGACCTGAGTGATATACTGGACACATCACTGCACCCTGCAACAGGCCGGATATACTTGATCCGATTTCGTGTATTGCGATCCGCCGTATACCCCCGTATCCCCCACCGCTCACTTCACCCATTATACGGCCACGGGATTTAGCTGGGAGGATCACGTAGCTCTTGCCGCGTGGGTCCACCACATGGCTGACCGGGGCGTGTCTGTCATGGTGTCGCATGCCGATTTCCCCGCCATTTACGACCTCTACCACGGATTATGGTGTCAAGTGGTACCGGCCCGGCGGGCCATTAATGCTGACGCGACGCAGCGCAACGGGATGAATGAGGTGATTCTCACGACCTATCCGGTCCCAGGAGCTCAACAGCTCCCGCTTTCTTAAAAGATCTCGGGGGCATCGGAGACTGTCTATGGCCAAAGTAGAGACTTTCTGGTCCTATTCTTGGCAACACGAAAGGAGTAAATTTTATGGCTGATCATAGCCGCATTGCTTGGTGCGATGCGACCTGGAATCCGGTTTCTGGCTGCTCAAAGGTATCACCAGGATGTGAGCACTGCTACGCCGAAGTCATAAGCCATCGCTTTGGCTGGACGTCCAAAACATGGACCGCACCGCATGCTGCAGAAAACGTTCGGTGCCATCCCGAGCGATTAAAGCAGCCTTTACACTGGCGCAGACCGCGCCGCATATTTGTGAATTCGATGAGCGATCTGTTTCATGACCAAGTGCCCGACAGCTTTCTCGATCAGGTATTTGCCAGCATCGCGCCGCTATCGCGGCACACATATCAAATTCTCACCAAACGCCCGCAGCGCATGTATGCTTATCTCACGGATCCGGCAACGCCTGACCGTATTGCAGCCCAAGCCTGGGCCTATGCGTATGGCAGTTTCCAAAATCAGTCCACGACCGAAATTTTTCGCAACCTTGCCGTAACATGGCCCTTTCGGCATGTTTGGCTGGGTGTCTCAGTCGAAGATCAACGCCGGGCGGAAGAACGAATTCCGCTCCTGCTTCAAACTCCGGCCGCCCTCCGATTCGTGTCATGCGAGCCGTTGTTGGGCACCTTAGATTTGACAGAGATCAATGGGAAAAGCGCGTTAGATCCCATCTGTTGGGGCGATTGCGCGTGTGACTCCGTGTACGGCTATGATCCGGGGTGCGTCCGACATGGCGGCGACGGACATTTAACCCGTAAAATTGACTGGGTGATTGTCGGGGCGGAATCCGGGCCCCAGGCCCGGCCGATGGAGGAGGATTGGGTTCGATCCCTACGCGATCAGTGTATCGCAGCCGCTGTGCCGTTTTTCTTCAAGCAGCGGGTCGACACAGCCGGCCACAAAGATCAACAGCCAGTGCTGGATGGACACATTTGGAAAAACTATCCGGCTGCAAAATTAAACCCCCTAAGAAGAGAACGATGACGGAGGATTGGACCATTCCGGCTATTGTGATCCCGTCTTCGCTTATTGGCACTATGACCCGCGCTTTTCCCTATCCGGCTTCGGCGATCCAATAGAGTGGGCCTAGTGGTTCGACGAGGAACAGGTATTAGCCGAGGAGACAAATCGCTCCTATGCTGATCTGCTCACCGAAGACACCGAATTGGGGCAGCGTGTAAACGCGGTCTTTCCTCGCTTGGAGCGATTGTCGGAATTCCCCGAGATGCCGTCTAACCCTTCTTTGTGCCGTAATCATCCATCAAAAGGCAATTTCTTATAACTCTAGTGCATTACCGGTGGATAGTCTAAGACTACTGAAAGTCTAACGATCCATAAAGCCAGTCGCCGCCTCCGCGGCGATGCCCTAGAGCCCATTACTTTGATGAAACGAGGTTACTTATGAGCACACACATCGAACACGGCACCCGCGTTCGGGTGAAGAGTATTAGGGAGCTGAACGCGCTGGTGCTCGACTTCCGGCGACAGGTTGAAGCCATTGCCCAAGAGGCCTATCAACGGAAATGCGCCGAACTGGTGTACCAAATTCTTGATGAAGCTGTGCTCCAGCCGACCGATGAGGCCTTTTTCAATGCGGTCAGAAGTGAATACGCCAGTCAGCCGATCGACGACCCTCAGCCGTTCCTCGAAACGGATCTGCGATGGATTGTGCGCCATATTATTACCGACCACTATGTGACCATCGCGCGCACCCAAGAGCGCGACCCAGACTACGACTGGGGCTGCTATCTCAGTGCGATCCCCCATCGCACGGGTCTCTATGTGCTCTTGTACGCAGAATCCGACACCTATCACCAAATTTGGCGTTCCATACCCGGTGTCGAAGACTACGCGTACTGGAATCATACGGACCCTCCCGAAGGGATGAGCCAGGCCCGGTGGGATCGGAGACGTGATCGGTGGAACGCACTCTTAGGCCATCCCGGCATTCCGTCGCGTGTTGGGATGACGATCAGTGTGTACGATCCCGTAACTGATTGGGAGAATCGCTTCTGGGAAGTCAAGCCGGAGTTTATTCCGGATTATGAGCGACGCATCCAACATTGGGCCTTTACACGGGCTGTGGAAGAAGTTTGGCACACGAAATCTCCGGAGGAACGGGGCTTTAATACGGTCTTTCGCACGCAACAATGGATCAAAACCGAGGCCGGTGCCGCGCGATGGGACGCGTTAAAACACATCCTTCGCCAAACGCTGCCTTCCACATGGGAGGACGCCTTGGTCCATCAACCGCTGGCAGCCATTTGGACCGTAGCGGAACCTTTTCGAGCCAAACTCGCAGCCCTATAAGTTGGACGAGGATTCATTTCTGCTCAGAACAACATGACAGAAGTTTAGAAACCGTGATCTTGCATGTCCGGCACAAAAGCGTTGGCCTATCTGTCATCGTGTCGTATTACCCAATTACTACAGAAAAGGATGTGTTTGCATGTCTGACGCCCTGTCCTTCCGCCGATGTTGTAAAGACCGACACGCCTT
>JAKAAL010000272.1 GCA_021802375.1 Bacillota bacterium
ATGCCGGGTTGGACAATTAACTCATAGACCATACCGAACCGCGTGGATAAATAAGTTAGCGAGAGGCTGCATTACAAAGGGGGCACGACAAATGAAGGCATTTATTCTGGCAGGAGGCGAAGGAACGCGACTGGGGCCATTAACCCGAACTCGGCCCAAACCATTGGTGCCACTAATAGATCGCCCAATTTTAGACGGGATTTTATCCCATCTTCAGGAAAATGGGTTTGACGATATTGCATTGTTGGTGGGATATCGCGGCCAAGACATTGAACAATATGCCGCTGACGGAAAGGAATGGCAGGTGCATCTGTCGTACCAATTTGACCCTGGAAAACCTCTAGGTACGGCGGGGTCAGTTATCCGGGCGCTCAAACGTAGTGGCTGGGATGAGCCTCTTTTGGTGGTAAGTGGTGACGGAGTCACTAACCTGGATCTGCGGGATTTTTATCGCCGTTGCCAAACCGAAAAGGCGGAGGCGGGAATCTTGTTGTCTCGGGTCAGTGATCCCCGGCAGTATGGGTTGGTGACCACGGATGATAGTGGAAAAGTGACGGGGTTCATTGAAAAACCGCAGATCGCGGTCCAGGACGCTTGGGTCAACACCGGAATTTATTATTTTGATCCGGGAGTGCTGCGAACATTTACCACCGGCATTAGCCTTGATTTTGGGAAAGATTTATTCCCGCACTGGGTCGCGGAAAATCGACGCGTTTTGGGACTAAAAACCCAAGGATACTGGTCCGATGTCGGATCTTTTGACCAGTATCGGCAGACTATCTTTGACTTGGTGCGAGCCAAACATGACGTTTTAAATACAGAAACCGGGCGATTTCAACGCGATCCTTCGCTGATCATCATATCCCCGTCGGTAATTGATACGACTGCAACGATAGGCCGCGGTGCGATCATTGGCCCTTATGCGGTCATCGGCCGAGATGCCTATATTGGAGATCGCTGTCGAATTTCACGGTCCATAATACGGCCGGGGACCTGGATTGGTGCCAATACGATTGTCCATGGCGCCATTTTGGCAGAACACTCCTTTATCGGGACAGCAGCTACGATTGATAAGGGATCTGTCATCGGGGACCATAGTTGGATTGGTTCAAGAGCCCATTTGGAATCCAACAGTCTAGTTTGGCCCAGTACGGTCATGGAGACTATGCCCGCAACTGCCCCGACCATATCATGATGACTTCGCTGGGATTTGAATGCCGCTGGATATGGATTAGGCCAGCGTCCTTCATCCATTTTGGCAAAGCCTTTCCCCGATCCCATACCCGATGGGTTCTCGACAGCCATCGATAAGGGGCGTCATGTCTAGTGCCAGGCCAGTCTCGGGTCAAACGGATATCACCCCACCAGGGCAGCAGATGATGGAAATAGACACGGAATCCGGGTGCCTTCCAACCCTGGGGGGTATGCGTTTCCAATATTACCAAATGGCCTCCCGCTCGCAACAGGTGTACCGCCTGTTTTACCGCAGTTTGCGGATCGTGAAGGTCACGTACCACGAAAGTCATCACCGCTGAATCAAATTCCGCTTGGTGGCCATGAAAAAAATTCCCCAGCTCATCATGATGCGGTTGAACTTGAGAAGGCAAATAATCAAGCATCGCGATGGAGGGATCAAGGCCGGTTAATTGGCAATCAGGGAGTTGTTGTCCCACTATCCGGAGTAGTTCACCGGGTCCGCATCCAATATCCACTAAAGTGCGGGGATGATGGGCCACGATGATGTTCGCGACACGGTGCAGCCAGGCTGGGTAACCTCTCCACGACACTACTCGGGTCTGCATTGCATAGCGATCGGACATCCAGTCGAAGGTGTCTTCCAAATTCCGCATCTGGTGTTTTGGTTGGGCCAACGTCTCCATCAATAGAGGCCTCCTCGAAAAATTTTCACCCTTAGTGTGTCTCCGAGCGTATCGTTGTATGCGGTCATGGATTGGGGTAGTGATTTCTCTAGTGCTTAATAATCAACGATTTTCGGGCCATTGGGCCTATTCAGTTTACCCCCTATGGAGGACTCAATCTCAGACCAAAGTGCCATGTGCCATTGTGTATGGTAGATTACGATGTTAAAGGAGAACGGTAGCTCGGCGATTGGTGGTACGATTGCTACAACAAGGGAAAACATGCAGCCATTGAGGTTTAGGCGACGAACCGAACAAATTATCAATAGAATCTGCAGATGGATGGGGAACCCCCAAGGTTCTCACCAGCAATATTCCAACAAAAGGGGACGAGTGCCATGTTAAATCTCAATACAGACCCTCAGATTGTTTTGTGGGCATTAACTAAAGATACATATTGGCATCCGGCCGAGCGGTGGCAGACTGCCGGCGGACACGGCAAAGAGTTGTCCACTGACGAGATCTTTTCTGTCATGGATGATATGGTGCACCATTTCGTACATGCGCCGGTGGTCATTTTAACGGGGAAAAATGTTTGGCAACGAGAAGATTTTGAACAAATATTACGGAAAATGGCGCCGCGTCTACCTTCGGCGATTGCGCTAAACAGCCCACGACTCGTCAATGCTACCCTGTTGTCGCGATGGAAGGATCTGGGTCTTAAATCCGTTTACCTTCGCTTGCAAAATCCGCACACGGTACAAGGACACCGGGCGATCGCATTGGCTGAGGCAGTGGTGGACCAGGGAATGCGACTTGAAGTCATGACAGGGGTGACGCTAAGCACTTTGCCGCGGCTGCCGGTTTTGGCTGATTTGACGCTAAGTCTGGGTGCTGCCAGTTGGCAGCTCAGTTTTAACGAATCGTTAGGGCGAGGTAAGTTGGACGCCAAAACCTTAGAACAAACGTTGGTATGGCTTGCAGATTTTGCCTCATCAGCCCCCTTGCGGGTTTTGCCGATTGGGGCTCCCCATTATCAAAGGATTGTATCGGACCGATATCCGGTTCTTGATGCTGGACGCATTGCCATCCGCGAGGCTCGCGGCCTAGCCTACATTACTCACCATGGTTTGGTTTATCCTGGGGTGAACTTACCGTTTGTCGGAGGCAATCTAAGGCAAAATTCCTTCAGCAAAATTTACCGGGAATCTCCGGTGTTTTGTGCCTTACGGGATCCTCGACCATTAGAAGGACGTTGCGGATTTTGCGATTACCACCTGACTTGTGGCGGTAGTCGAACGCGAGCTTTTGCGGAAACCGGAAAACTGTACGCAGAAGATCCTGGGTGCTGGAATCCTCAGACAGCCTAATTCGGGGTAGTAGAATTTAACGACGACTTGTCGGTAAAGGCGGTCTTTGTGATGGGAAAAGAGCAGCGCATCACTCGCATCCGTACCTGGTTTCAGTGGAGTCTTGGGGCACTATGGTTTCTCGACGGATTGTTGCAATTGCAACCGGGGATGTTTTCCATGGATATGATTAGCACTATCATGCGGTCGGCTCTTTCTGGCCAGCCGATGTGGGTGTCGCAATTGGGAAACTGGGCAATTGCTAACATGAGCCCACGGATCGGGCTGGTGAATTGGGGTTTTGCTGGCATTCAACTGCTGATAGGGATATTGCTGTTGATGAAAAATCAGCGCTGGGTGCGGTGGGGGCTCTGGATTTCCATTGCTTGGGGATTGGCGGTATGGATCTTTGGTGAAGGATTGGGAAGCATCTTGACCGGGACAGCAACAGCTCTCAATGGTGCTCCGGGGTCGGTAATCCTCTACGTATGGATTGCCGTGATGCTGTTGCTGCCAGATTCCGCCTGGTGTCTCGGGCGGGATCATTGTTGGATTCGCGACGGAGCATCGCTACTATGGATTCTGGCAGCTCTTCAGCAGGCGATACCGGATTATTGGACCTCAGTGGGGCTGTCCTCAGTGTTTCAAGGAAATTTGATGATGCAGCCGCGATGGTTTGGTAATTTTTTAAGTCCTCTGGTGTCCTATTCCGCTAAAAACCCACATTTCCTCAATGGAATGTTGGTTGTTCTTATGTTGATATCTGGCCTCTTGCTGCTTTATGGACACCGTTGGACTTTTTGGGGGTTTTGGCTGGGCACCGCCTTACTGCTCTTTATGTGGATTTATGGACAAGGATTTGGCGGCGTATTCACCGGTATGGGGACAGATCCCAATTCCGCACCTTTGTGGTGGTTATTGATGCTGCCAGCCTATCTTACTAGAAGTGATCCTCGCTCTAAGACGACGCGCAACTATAGCTTTTAGGACTTGAGCTGTGGTTTAATCACATACTTCCCACTCTCCGTGAAAGTCCTGTTACTCGATGTTCAGGGTGTCGAATGTGTCATCCTCTCCTTTTCGGTCCTCTCGTACTCCCGCTCATTCAATCCGGTGTGCACCAAGGCCGCCGTCAGGTCTACATATCGGCGATGTATTGGACCACCGTAACGAACGTCTCCAACGGGTGGCCTCAGTGTGCGTTGCCTGCTTTTTTGGTGGCACACGCCGTATTCGTCGCCGTGTCACGAATTTGAGTGCGTTTCTTGCCTGTATCCGTCACGCGAACGTCAACATTCATCGGTATGCGTCCAAAATCCGAGCCGTCGCGTCGATTGTTCTGGTCCGTGTACACCTCTGTTGTGCCAGCATCGAGTGCCCTATCCTTAATGCGGGGCCTGGCTTTCTTCTCCTTCACTTTGGACCGTAGTGGGGATCTCCAAGTGATCGTCCACAGAAGCGAATATTTCTTCCGTGGATGCTGACGGTACCGAAAAGGGACCACACGACACGCTGACCTTTGACGAGACTGGTAATACGGGTATACTGCTTGGCCTACTCGGGAACACGCGATCGGTACTGTCGTCCGGCAGGGCACTACGCCTCATGTGAATGCGTGGCGGATGCATGAAGGGAAGGCCTATCCAATGAAACCACCACGAATCGTACCCTTCGCCAGACAGCACCTTGGCCCGTTCCCATGCGACTTGAACGTCTTTAAAGTAGCGAAGGCGCGCATTCTCGCCCTCCGTGTGTGCGAAGACGTGGCTCTCTACACTCACGCGACCACCGTCGCGACGGCATCAGAGAAACATGGGCGCTGAATCGCAACAGTCGATCTTTATGGGTGATGACGAGCCTTGGGTATTTAGTGTACGGATTGGGAACTCTGGTAATGCGTGGGATGGCACGCCGAGTTTTGCAATTCGATGACGACGGATAGATGGACCGCTTCCATGAGCCATTGGGTCCTGCACAATATGTCCTGATGACCATAGCGAGCCCTAATCAAGCAGCGTACCCTCAAAGTATAAACATATTCGTTAAACCTCACTAGGAGGGGGAACCACACCGTGAACAAAATATTTGATGTCGTGGTCATCGGCGGTGGCGGCGGGGGATACCCGGCCGCGCTTCGTATCGCGCACAGTGGACGCTCGGTGTTGATGATCGACGAAAAAGGGAATTTAGGGGGCAATTGTCTGTTTGAAGGCTGTGTGCCGTCAAAAGCGGTGCGCGAAGCGGCTTAATTGGCTATGCGGATTCGGGGCGCGGAGTATTTTGGTTTGGAGGCGGAGATTGAGCTGCCACGATGGGACCGTATCCGGGCATATAAGGATCGTATTCAAACACACCGCTACGCGCAGCATCAAAGCGAGATCGAGGAGGCAGCGCTTCTTACGATGGTGCGCGGCGTGGGAAGGTTTGTGACGGACCATAATATTGCGGTGGAGGACTGGGACCGAGAAACCACGGAAGTTATCACGGGCCATTATATTATTATCGCCACGGGATCCGAGATTAAGGGCCTGGGTCTTCCGGGAGCGGAATACATTTGGAACAGCCATCACCTTTTTGCTTGGCACGAAGCCGTTCGAGAATTACCACTGGACGTGACGATCCTGGGCGGCGGCTATATCGGAGTGGAAACCGCGTCTATGCTGTCGTCACTGGGAATTCATGTGACGTTGTTGGAAATGGCCCCATCGATTCTGCCGGGTATGGACCAAGATTTGATTAAGGTCATGGCCGGGCACATGAGTCAGCGTGGGATAAAGATCGAAACCGGAGTTAGAGTCGAGGGCGTAAGTCGAGTTGTGGGCGGGCAGTATCGGGTGTCTGGTCATAGGGTATTTGGCAATCGCCCTGCTGAGTGGGTAACCCAACAAGTCATTCAAGCAGTGGGCCGGACCCCAAGCCTACCGGCGGACCTGGGATTGGAAAAACCGGGCGTAGATTACACCGCGAAGGGGATCGTGGTTGATGACAACATGCATACCAATGTGCCCCACATTTACGCTCCGGG
>JAKAAL010000273.1 GCA_021802375.1 Bacillota bacterium
TTCTTGCCCGCAGCAGGTGCTCCTCGTTGGAGGATCAGACAACAACATCGACGCCAGTAAACTGACTTGCTAATTATATGCGCCACAACATCAACGCCCGCTCAAGTCGTTTAATTCCGTTTAATTCCGACTGGTGGGCGTTGATGTTGTGGCGTTACTTCGTCCCGGGTTCTACTGCTTGATGGTTGGCCAGATGCCACGTATTTCCTGCGTTGGGACTCCAAATTCGCTGAGGAAGGCCTCCAGAGCCTGAGACCGGCCCGTACCACAAGGTGAGCGTGTGAGGAGGACGCACTGCCGCCACATCAAACCCCACTAAGGTACCCGTAAAATTGGGCAACTGGTAGTGGATGACCGGAAGTCGGATCCGAGTCCACGTGCGGCCCGCAGACCGAGTGCGCAAGAGCTCGGTATAATCCCACGGAGGACCGCCGTTCGTCGACTCGACGGCGGCAAATCCGGTCTGTGCTGAGGTCATGATCAGCTGACCGCCGGACCAGCGCGTGCCCGGCCAAGGGCCCAGCGCAGTCCACGTGATTCCTCCGTTCGTCGTGTGCCACAGCTCAGACGGTGACCAGACCCACCCATCGGTGGATGTGAACCAATCCATGCCCGTGATCGAGTCTGGCGTCTGAGTCCACCCACCGGTAGTGACCTGCCCGTTAGCGCTCACAGTAATTCGGCCCGCCCAATTCGTGTGCATGGTGGTCTGCACTGCTACTTCCTCGCCCTGACCCGGTATGAACGTTATCGCCGTCACTCGGTCGGACGAAGGCCACAGCGTATGCCAGCGCACCCCACGGGTCCACCAGAACTGACCGCCCTGATCAACGCCTAGTGCCTGAAATCCCGTCCGTGGGAAAATCGCGGTGGTGTTAATACTGTGTCCTAAAGGGGGACTAGTGAGCGTCCAACGCGTCCAGACCCTGCCACCATTCGTCGTATGCAACCAAAGCAACGGCGGATGAGGATGGATGGCATGAGGGTTAGGAAGCCGCTGACCTAAAAGTGAAACGCTTTGTGCGCCGATAGCGGCCACCTGCGACCACTCAATCCGTGGGGTATACCAAAAGGACCAGGTTTTACCGCCATTCGTAGTGTGTTCCAAAAACCCGCCGTTCATGTGCGGCTGAATCCAAGCCCAAGCCACATTCGCCGTCGGCCATTTGACTTGGCCCCACCCCCCTGGGACACCTCTGGTGCTGTTTTGGAGTGATTGCGGACGAAAAGAAATCGTGGTTTTTTGGCCATTAGCCGCCACGGTTCGTTTCTGCCACAGAATCCTTGCGGTCGTGGTGGAAATTCGGCTATGCGCGTATACCGCCAGGTTCATGGAGGTTAGTGCGAGGCTTCCTCCGATCATCACGGCTAGTACGCCTAAACGCGTTGGACGCCTCAACAGGTTCGATATTTGCTCGGCCACATGCATCGCTCTCCTTCTGTATTTAGCCCCACTACAGCGCTCATGAGGGATAACGCTGTACTTACTAGGATGGTTTCATAACGTCACGGTGTAGGATCGGATTTCTTAGGTAAATGGCAACCATTCCCATTGTTCGGACGTTTTACTAGAGAGCGAGACCATCAAGCTTCTCTAGGGGAGGTCGATTTTCATGGTGAACGAAGAGGGGGCGTCCTACGGGAGGGCCGCCACCATCCGTCTGAGTGCAGGAATACGATTTGACCGGCGTGCGCATGGGGTCTGGTCCCATCAGCAATTGACGCCACTCCCGCCGGTGGAATATCGATTATTAGACTATTTTTGTTCCCACCCTGGCCAACTCATTACATTTCCAACCCTGATTTCGGTGGGGTGGAGCAGTCAAAGTCAACCCGGTCGGACCGCTACCGACGTGTATCGCTATATTCATCGTTTACGACAAGTGATCGAACGTGGCCCGAATCACCCCCAGGTATTAAGAACAGAGCGTGGGCTCGGCTATGTCCTACTAACCTCAGCAACGAGGAATTGGTGATCGACTAGCGATGTAGCGTCTCTTTGGTTGTGGAATTAACGGGCAGGAGTACGCCTTAGGTCAGTTACCTTGCGTAGATAGATAACAATAGGATACTATTTTGGTGATCATATCATGCATACACCATATCCCCCAAGTCGCGCTGGTCCTCTGTGCGAGAAAAACGGGAGGTGCCAATTGCAAAGTTCTTCAGTCACCCCTGACCCCCAATCAACCTATCGCCGCTTATTCTCCAATCGGACGTGGGTGTTCCTTTCGGGTGGAAACACGGTGTCCGGCGTGGGGGATGCGTTTTTTACTTTAGCGGTCATCTGGATTATTTACGCGGCCAGTCATTCCCTGCTCCAAACCGCTCTCATTCAAGTGGTCTGGCACTTAGATCGCTTGCTTCTGGGTCCCATCGCGGGCACCGTTGCCGATCGGCGTAACCGTACGCACATCTTGCTGGCGATGAACCTGGGATCGGCCGCCGTGGCCGCCGCCGTGGCTATCCTTCTTCATTTTGCGCATCTCACGGTGGTCATCGCTTTGGGTGCCGTGTTCGTTCTAAATGCAGGGAAAACCTTTGGCGGTCCGGCGGCGTACTCAGTGATGCCGGATATTATTCCCCCGGATCTCTTGGTAACGGCGTCGGGCCTAATGAATACCGTCAGCAACGCGGCGAGCATGGCCGGCAGCGCCTTGGCCGGACTAGTGATTGCAGCGGTGGGCGGGGCGGGGGCCGTTATGGGCGATGCCGCCTCCTTCCTGTGTGCCGCGGTGGGCGTGAGCCTCGCGCATTTGCCGCAACGCACGATCGAAGGAACCGCCTCGTCCAATCTGCGCCAGGACCTGGCGGAAGGCTGGCGCACGATTCGGGACACCCCCCTGCTGCGCGCGATGACGATACTGGGCGTTGCGCTGAACATAACCTCCGGCACCGGCCCGCTGTACGTCGCGTTGATTCGGCTGCACTTTCACCAAGGGGCGGCCGGATTCGGGGTGTTTGATGCGATGAGCACCGTGGGGGTCCTGGTATCAGGACCCGTGGTTCGTCGAATGGAGCAGTGGGCCGGAGCCGGTCGTCTGTACGCACTGGGGTGGTTCATTGCCGGCCTCGCGATCATCGCCATCACCCAGACTTCCTCCATGGTTGTCGCCGACGGGTGCGCGGTCGTCATGGGGGCTAGCATGACGCTCGGCAGTGTGGCCATGGGGACGGTGACCCAATTGTTGGTGCCACCAGATGTGCGCGGCCGATATTGGGGTTTCCAATCCGCGATCGCCGTCTCGGCGATCCCGATAAGCGCCCTGGTCGCCGGGTGGGTGGGTGACCGCGTGGGTGCCGACCCCGTCATCGCGGTCGGTGGCGCTTGGGTCTGTGTCGTCGGTTTGGCGTCGGCATGGATTCCGGCGGTGTGGCAGGCTAGACTCGGGGCCACCGACTCCACGCCGATGTCCTAGCGATGCAGCCATCGGAGATGAGCGGCCCTGCGACAGAGGACATACCAACCTGGTTTCGTAAGTTCCCATATCCTCCTCGGACCGGCGTAGTGGTCTCGGTTTCAATGGAGAGCGTTTAGGGCTCTATCGGGGGCGTATGTGCCTTAGAGCTTAATGGATTAACGGGCAGGATAGCGCACTCGCGACCGTTATGAGATAATACCAGCCCGCAGTGCTGGGTTCGCTGATTGACGCACCACCAGTATTCGCTGTAAAGCTCACCAGAAAACCCACTGCCTACGCTAATCAGCGAATGCTGAGAATACCGTTGGGGGAGCTCCCCGACCACCAGTGCAACCCGGGAATTAGGCTAGAACTGATGACCACTGACTTAGCCAAAACCCTAGACTAATCGAGTTAGCCATAACAGTCAGAAGGAGAGAATGGGATATGATGGTACCTAAGCATATCGTTGCGGTGTCGGCCCTAGTCTATGATGCCCAGGGAGATGTGTTATGCGTGAAGACTCATTGGCGTTCAGATACCTGGGAACTACCTGGCGGTCAAGTGGAAGAAGGCGAGCCTTTAGATGAAGCGGTGCGGAGAGAAGTTCTGGAAGAAACAGGCATCACGATACGCCCCCAACGGGTGACAGGGATTTACTATAACGTCTCCATGACCGTACTGTCGGTGGTATTCATTGGCCAGTATGTTGGGGGCACGATTGGCATTCAGCCTGAGGAAATCCAGGAGGCGCGGTTTATTCGTTTGACCGAACAAAATATCGGCGACTATATCGTACGGCCCCATTTTCTATCGAGAACGCGGGACGCGCTTCAGAACAAAAACAGCCTGCCCTATGAGACGTGGAAAGTGAATCCCTATCAACGCGTCAGTAGACTCGAGTAGAAGTTTTGTGTCATTAACGGGGGCGTATGTGCCACAAGCCCGGAGCTGACCATTCCCAGGCTTGTGACGTTAACGGGCAGAACTGCGCCCTAAGGGAGTTCCCTACTGCACATGGACGGCCTTCCATTGTAGTGCACCGTCACGGGTTCGATATAGAACCGTGTGCGACCCGGCTAAAGAGAGTTCAAACCCGTCGTTGGCCGACACTCGCTCGAGGCTTAAGGGGATCCCGGACGGCAGCGAGACTCGGTGCCATGTCAGCCCTCCCGTGTTGGTGGCATACAATCGAGGCGCGGCATTCCCCGGAGTGGTGAGTAACCAACCTTGTTGGGCATTGATCCAATGGAGGGTCAAGGCCGTGTCCGAATTGTGTGTAGGCAAAGGACCAACCAAGTGCCAACTGACTCCGTGGGTGGTGGTGCGATAGAGGTTGATTAGCGCCGATGGGTCGGACGGTGGAGCGGAGGCAGAACTCGCATGCCAGATAACCGCTAGCATGCCAAGGGTGGACGAAATTACACTGGGAGCGGACAGTTCAGGGTACCTTGTGGCCGCCCCAGGAGGAATGATTGGGCGTGCTCGCCACGACCTCCCTCCGGTCGTTGACTCTAATAAACTCGCCTCTGGCCTTTGATATCCATTCTCTGCCAGCACCCCCTTGCGACCGGTAAAGAACGCCAGGCCGGCCAGTCCCCCGTCGTCGAAAGTTCCGTGAGCCACCGCGGTCCACGTCGGTCGACGGCGAGTCGACTGCCAAAGTCGATAAAAGCCATCGTTGCCTGCGGTGAGCACCCACGCATCCTGGTTACCAAGGGCTGTAATCGCTGCATACCCCAAGAAATGCCATCCGGTTACCGCGGGAGTGAGAGTCGCTTCACTCCAGCGCCCGCCGCCGTCGGTGGTATGCCACACGTCGACGGCATTGTTGTTACCCTGGTCCGGCTCGGTAACAATCCAAGCGGTCCAGGCGTTGGGAAACACCCATTGCGTAAGCCCTCCATCCAACGGCGGAGTCCATGTGCGAGCACTCGCCTGGAGGGCCGAGGCAAGTGTTTTCGGGGCAACATCGGTCCAGCGTTGACCTCCGTCTTCGGTCTTCATGACCTGACCGTTAGCCTCCACCGCCCAACCCACCCGTGCTGAAGCCATTTCCACATCAATTAAACCGCCAGGCATGATGGCAGGAGGTAAGCTGGTCACCGTAACCGGAGGCGTCGCCGCCACCACGGTGGGAGCCATCACTAATATTCCCGTGGCAGCCGCCACCAAGGCCGCTTTCCCCGATCGCATCGAAACGCCAGCTAAGCGTATACCCCACTCCGACCTGAATCCCATAGGAATGTCCTCCTTATCCCTTAGGCCTAATCGTCGAGGACGATTCTTGCCCGTTGAATGTATAACGCCGCGCGGATGGTTTTGGTAACCGTTCTTGTATACAAATTGCTATGAACCGCTTCACTTTCTTCCCAGTCTAGAAACGTCATAAGTCTTGCCTCCTTGGATTAGATAGGCCAGATGATCACCCAGCATCCTGACAATAGTTGGTCTCTAGCCGGATAATCTATCGAGAGTTCTTCGAGTTATCTTCCTCGGTAGGACAAGCACGCCTAGGCAAGACCAGTGCTTACCCAACAAATACGACGTTAGTTGTTCTCGATTTGGGACCTGCAACAAATCTTTGTCCCAATACTCGCAAGGCTTGCTTTCGTTTTCTATAAAGTTTTAGAATCGCGTACTCACCGCAAAATCTACTGCGTAAACGGGGGCGTATATGCGTCAGCGGCCAGGCCGTTAACGAGCGGAAAGGGGCGAGTGATGGCATGTTGACAATCAGGCAGTATCAGTCTTCTGATCAAGAAGTTGTGTGGAACTTGCATAACCCAGCCCTAGCTCAAATTGGAGCACATCGGGGACTAGGACCA
>JAKAAL010000274.1 GCA_021802375.1 Bacillota bacterium
TTCGCGGAAGCGATGTAAGTCATGTAAGTCATTGGTATACACATTGAGAGAGACGGTTCGAGTGAACTGATCGTCGTCGACGATTTTGACGGAGAAAGCCACCAATATTTTGGTGGACAGAATGGGTTTTTTCCGTTACGGTTACCTTCAGAGGTGATTCATGTGAAGCCTACTTTACGACAATGGGACCAACTATTGCTACCTTTCCGTCAATTGTTCACCAAACCTGGCGCGGACCGATTTATCGAATTGTTGATGGCCTGGGTCCTCTGTCCGGGCCGCCGAACAGGCACACGGCTCTGGCAAATGATCGCCGGGGCCGACCGGCCTCGGTACGAGGCCTATGTCGCCTTTTGCCGCGAAGGGCGGTGGCCTCAACAGTCCGACTTAATGCGCGTCTGGGCTCATCTGCTGTTGCACCATTTAGTCGCACGACAAATGCAGGGTTTGCGAGAGCTCTGGCTGCTGCTCGATGATACCCTATTTCACAAGACGGGCCGAAAGGTCGTCGGCACGGGGCAGTATCGGGATGCGGTGGCCTCTGGCGTCAAGACGGTAACGGCCTGGGGCTTGAACATCGTGGTGTTGACCCTGTATGTGCCGTCCTGTTGGGGCGGCGAACCGTGGGCCATTCCCATTAATATGCGGATTCATCGAAAGCCCGAGCACGAAGGCGACCCGAAAGTCACGCTGATCGACCTCGCCGAGGCGATGGTCCGCGAGGTGGCCGAGTGGTTTCCTGAGTATCTGATCTCCCTCATGGCGGACGGCGCCTATGCCTCCTTAGCAAAACGCCATCTGCCGCGCACAGCGCTCTATTCCAGGATGCGCCGCGATGCGGCCCTCTATACGGCAGCTCCACCCCGTAAGCCGGGCCAACGGGGGCGCCCGCGCAAAAAGGGCAGTCGGTTGCCAACACCGAAAGCGTGGGCCGCCTCCTTGGCGAAGGACCAATGGCAAGCCGCGACCGTGACCATCCGCGGCAAGCGCCAGGATCGCCTCGTGTCCGTTCAGCAGGTCTTGTGGTATGAAACCTGTCCCGATCCACTCGTCTTGCTGGTCCTCGTCCGCGATCCCTCCGGCAAGCAGCGCGACGACTTCTTCTTTACGACCGATTTGACGGCCACGGCCGTGGCCGTGTTGGAACGTTACGGGGGCCGCTGGACCATTGAGGAAACCTTTCGCGCTGTCAAGCAACAACTGCGAGGTGAAACGCCTCAGAGTTGGGCACGGCGGGGGCCCGAGCACACGGTGACCTTAGCCTTTTTGACCTATGGCTTGGTGTGGCTGTGGTATCTGTTGACCCAAGGCGACCAGCCGACCGTCACGAAACAGCCGTGGTATGCTCGCAAGGAACACCCCTCGTTTTTGGACGCCCTAGCCACCCTGCGCACCACGGTGTGGACCGACCGAATTTTGGGGGAAACGGCACCAGAAGCCGTATCCTCGAAAATTACCCCGGAAATTCTTCGGATCTTATCGGAAGCAGGATGATCCCCATCGGTCTTCGAAAAAAACCGCAAACTCCACATCATGGTGTTTGAGGAGTCTTATGGTTGGTAGAGATGGGCCCTGGATGGCGTCGCCAAATTTTGGAAGGGGTTTCGGTAGGAACGGTTTTTGCAAGCAGTGGATTGCCTCGATGCCGAAGAGACGCCGCCCCCGCGCGGGCCAGTCGCACGCACCCATGCCAAGATCCTGAACTCGCGGGTTCGAGATCAATGCGTGTATTTGTTCGTCCCATCCCGCTCGAACCCGGATGGGATTGGCCTGGGAAGGTTGCTCGGCCTCAGGACTCGGTCCTAGGCGCCGTGTTCCAGCGCCGAAGTTCTGCGCGGAGAAGACCATCGCGCATTCTTTGGTCAAGCCAAGGCGAAAAACTTCATTAGCTGTGACCCAAAGACGCAGATGTCCACTCTCCGAAAATCGACCGACCACCATTCTTCGACTTCGCGGTCTGAGTGCCGGATCACTTTTAGCCAGCCAACTTCCTGTTCGGAGCTCGCCGTTGAGACTTCGACCCCCATCCCGGGGCAAATAGCTGCTAAGTTAAGTAAGCGCATACCCGCTCGACGTCGATACTGCCAGTCCAAGCCACCCTTGGAACTAGGTTTGATCCGTCGCCTAAAGCGACGAGACGGTCCACGCCAACCTTTCGGTCATACTTTCATTGACCGGTGACGCGGTCTTGGTCTTGGAGGAGTAGACGCTGCCTTGCACATTGACGGTCACAGTCTCATCAGACACCTGGTGCCTAAACAGGCCGCCTAAAGCTCCCGACAAAATGATCTGACTAGAACCATCCACGGTCATCGCCACTTTCATCTTGACCAAACCCTCATGGGCCACGGTGGTCCTGAAACTTGCGGTGAGCGGGCTCGGCGTGTTCGCCTGCGAGACGACCGACCAATTCCCTTTGCTATTCAAGGTGGGCGTCACCTGAGATGCCACCGTCCAATGGCCGCCCTTGACCACCGTGGCCGAATCCCCCGAAAGCAATGAAGCCAGAAGGGTTGTCGGATCCAAACTGACGTCGTGCGTAAAGCTCTGGCCACTCAACCAGCCCAACGCTGGCACCGGCGGAACGAAGTTCGAATTCGTCGTGGCCATGGGCACCAACGCTTTGGCGCTAACCCCGGAGGGCAACGCCCCTTCCGCGGTCAGGGGCTTGATAATCGTCCACTGGCCGTCTCGCGCCAACCTTCCTTCGACCGTCAGAGCCGGCATGGCTAAGCTTTGCCCCTGGTCTGCCCCCAATTGCGGCGCCGCGAGGCTCAGGAGCAAAGGGGCCTTGGCTAAGGTGAGTTCCACGAACATCCCTCCGGCATGGATACCCCCTGTCCGAATAGTCAGTACGGGCATCCAATGCTCGGTTTCCTTGACCGCGACTTGGGTCATTCCCGAAGCCGTCGTCGAGCGACTAAGGTCTTGATTGGGAACTAAAAGCTGGGCACTCACCGCGTTGGTCAAATCCGCCTGATACTGCCAATGTTGATGCATCGGCCAGGAATATCCGCCAAAGGTCGGGGCGGAGGCCGCCGATGCGACTGCACCTAGCGCGAAAAAGACCCCCATACCTGTTAAAATCACACCGCTCGCCGCGATCTTGTGAATCCTTGGCATACGTTTCCTCTTTTCTATCGCTGCAACGATGAGCCTGCAATGGTCACCACGAGCTGAGAAACCTCAAGACCGTTTGGTAAGAATCGGAAACCGGTGCCTGGGGTTCGAGGGGTAACGTCCAAGTCAACCGGTTCCCTTCCTAAACCTATCCATGCGTCATACCCCTGAGACCGAATGCCAATCCATCGAATCCTACCATCCGTACCAAAATACGGCAGTCTTACTCACCCGCATTCACCACTTCGGTGACGGCCAACGGTCGGCCATCGCGGAGGGAACGGACGATCGCTTCGGCACAAGCAATCGTATTTAAGCTCTGGTCGACGGTCAACCCAGGCTCGATGCCTTCTCCGAGCGCCTGTACAAAATCATGCAGGGCATCCCAATTCCCCTGCCAACTGGTCCTCGCCGGAAGGTCCATGATCTTCTGGCAGACGGATTGCTCATCATCCCCATCAATCCGCCAGCTCTCCAATCCTTGTAGAGTGGGCCCCACCATCGCTGACCCATGGGTCCCTATCAGAGCAATCCGTTCCTCCGCGTGCGCCTTCATCGCCGCCGTGGTTGCCGAAAGCGTGGCCAGCGCTCCTGACTCGAAGACCATCGTTGCGCTGAGCACATCCTCAATCGGCCTGGGTGTAATCGTTCGGTTGGCCAACGCGAAGACTTCGCGCACCGGCCCCATCACGTAAATGAGGATATCGAGCACCGCCATCGCTTCGGAAAAGGTCAGTCCACCCGACGATTCCATTTGTTGGCGCCAGGGCGTCTCATCAAAATAGGACTGCGAGCGGGAACTCACCACCTGCGCTGTGGCCTGCACCAATGTCCCCAAGCGCTGGCCGCGCACCGCGGACACTAATTGATCGACACTGGGTAAAAGTCGTAGCGCATGGGCGCTCGCTAACACGATGCCTGCTCGTCTGCCCATGTCGCGCATGGCGACGGCATCTCGGTAGGATAGCGCGAAAGGCTGTTCCACCAAGGCCGACACTCCCGCAGCCGCAGCAATCTCAATAATGCCTCGATGCGTATCATTGGGGGAGGCGACGACAATCCCTTCAATATCCATTTGCCGCAGCATCGCAGATAGATCATCAAACGCCGGTGCGTCAAACGCCGTGGCCGCCCGCCCTGCCGCCTCAAAATCAGGATCAAAGGTCGCTACCAATTGGGCCTCACTTAAGTGAACCAAGGCTTGTAAATACTTTTGACCTGCCTTGCCACACCCAACGAGTCCCAGGCGTACTGCACCTGCCAATCGCCGCGCCTTCCTTCTTCGTCGCTCCACAATCTCAGGAACTTCCAATAGATACCAAAATATAGGCCATTATATCATGTAACGCGATGGTACAAAGCCGCGACAACGATCCGAGCTCTTCCTATCGAGCCTCTAGACATTGCCATCTTAGGAGCATATAGTGATCGAGGTCACCTGCAGTGCTTAGGAATGGAGTCACCGAAGCCCAGGCTCTGCAGGATTGCTGGCAATTAAGGATGAGAGAAAGGTGTTCCCTATTCGTGTCGACACATCATCCGATCTGCGTTGGCTACTCGTGACGGTGGACGAATCTGAGCCCACCGTGGCTGTCGAACGGGAAGCGCTCAACAATGCCGCACAAGGCGAAGCGCGCCCGCCCGATCAATTGCTCGATCTCATCGCCCGACGAGCGCTTAAGCGCATTCCAACCGCGAACGGAAACAATGGGTTGCGTCTCATCACTGTGCACAACTTAAGCGTCGTCTGGCCCAAATGAGTGAGAAGCGGCGGGTAATGCCCGCCGCTTCTCACGCTCAAGAACCGAAGACAATCGACCGAATTTCTTCGGACTCCAGCGTCTCTTTTTCTAACAGCGCCAACGCCAAGCGATTGAGCGCCCCGCGATGTCGAATGACCAGCGTCTTCGCCCGTTCGTATTGTTCAAACACCACGTGCCGGATCGAATCGTCAATCTTAGAAGCAACCTCTTCACTATAGTCTCGGTAGCGCATGAGATCCCGTCCCAAAAAGATCTGGTCTTGGCGGGTACCAAACGTTAAGGGACCCAGTTCACGCGACATCCCGTATTCCATAATCATCTGACGCACCATCCCGGTGGATCGTTCCAGGTCATCCGAAGCCCCGGTGGAGATTTCCCCAAAGACCACTTGTTCGGCGACTCGTCCGCCGAGCGACATCGCCACCTTATCAAGAATTTGGTCGCGAGTGATCAAGTAGCGATCCTCTTCCGGTACGGGCATTGTATACCCCATGGCCATCCCGCGCGGCACAATGGTCACTTTGCCCACCGGATCTCCATTGGGTACCAGCAATCCCACCAACGTATGTCCCGATTCGTGATAGGCGACCACGCGGCGTTCGAAATCGGAAATCACCCGAGTCCGCTTCTCGGGACCAGCCATGACTCGCTCGGCCGCTTCAATAAAGTCATTCATCCCAATCCGTTTTTTGCGGCCTCGAGCAGCCATCAAGGCCGCTTCGTTGCATAGATTGGCTAAGTCTGCTCCCGTAAACCCAGGCGTACGCCGCGCAATCACTTCCAAGTCAATGTCGTCACCCAGCGGCTTATTCCGACTATGCACCTGCAAAATCTTAAGCCGCCCCACCCGGTCCGGTCGGTGCACGACGATCTGGCGATCAAATCGACCCGGCCGCAGCAAAGCTGGATCCAATACATCGGGTCGGTTGGTAGCGGCCATCACGATGACCCCTTCGTTGGCTCCGAATCCATCCATTTCTACCAACAATTGATTCAGGGTTTGCTCCCGCTCATCATTGCCCCCGCCATACCCAGCGCCCCGGATCCGACCTACCGCGCCAATTCGCATAAGCCAGGGGTCGGGCGTCTGCCAAGGCATCTGGGATGGTTGCATAACTCCTCCTCCCGGCATCGATGTGAGCCTAAACTTATGCACTCAGTATGCCCAAATGGAACGATTCCCCTCGATTCGATGGAGTCGACTTTCGAAATCGGAAGGGGTGGGGTACACTATAAGGAAGTTTAATTGGGTGAGTTCGGAGGGGAAAACGGATGCAAAACCGGTGGTTGCGCGGCGTCATTACCATTGTGTTCGTGGTGCTGTTTATTTCTACGTTAATGGACT
>JAKAAL010000275.1 GCA_021802375.1 Bacillota bacterium
ATCACAAAATGCGATGAATCCATTGGCTCGGGTGGGGAAACAAATTCTGGACTTGGGGCGATCCCATCACTACAAAGATCCTCGCCAACTTTTACATGAAGCGGAAGATTTAGCAAGGCGTATGGCGATGGATCCAGGTCGTGTATTGACGGCGTATCCGCATCAATTATCGGGCGGCATGCGACAGCGTATGGGAATTATTATGGCGCTGGTCTTAAAGCCGCGAGTTCTACTGCTGGACGAACCTACCACGGCGCTCGACTTATTGACTCAATCGGCGGTGCTTGAAATTATTCGATCGATTCACCGAGAACGCCATTTAACCACCATTTTGATCACTCATGATATGGGGGTGGTGGCAGAGATATCAGACAATATTGTGGTCATGTATGCCGGACGTGTCGTGGAACAGGGGTCTACTCGTGACACGTTACGTGATCCCCGCCATCCGTACACACGCGCCATTCTTAGGGCCATCCCGCGTCTTACCGGGGACTTAAACAGGGCGCGGCCGTTGGAGGGATCACCCCCAGACTTGACCCAAATTCCCACCACTGGATGTGTGTTTCGCAGTCGATGTTCGTATAGGACTCCCCAATGCGATGTGGAGACACCATTATTAGAGTCGGTTGTTCCAGGACATCTCGTGGCGTGCCATCAGGAGGACCAAATCCATGATTGAAGTGCGGAGGTTGGAAAAAGTATATCCCCCCGTTGCCGGTGGGTTACTGTCTCACAATGAAGTGCGTGCACTACGTGGGGTTAGCCTCACTATTTCTGACGGGGGTGCCCTGTCCATAATTGGTGAGTCCGGGTGTGGCAAAACGACCTTCGGTAGGATTTTGGCAGGGCTTGAATCATACTCCGGCGGAGATATTGTGATGGATGGGAGTAACTTGAACTCTGTGGCGAATGCCGAGCGGCAACGCCATTTTCGACGCATCCAACTCATTCACCAAGATCCGTACACGGCCCTTAATCCTTCGCATACTATCCTGCATGCCATGGCCGTGCCACTGCGCATCCAGGCCAATTTGCTACAGAAGCTCTTGTATTTGAACAAGGTATATTACAGTACTGGCATGAAAGTACAGCGGTGGCCGATTTACCTGCAGTTGTGGAAGGTATGTTACGAGCAGAGAATAATCTTCTCGTTGGACTACCGATTCCTTATGTCTTGCCTCCATGCATTATTGAAGAGATCCCCGTGTGTTTCCACACACTGTTGGTTCCCTAAGATTCAATCACGGCCACTCAAAAAACATAAGGAGCGAATAGAAATGCCTCAACTCACGCAGCATCGCATTGGTGAACTCATGCAAGCAGTATTCCGAGTCTTGGCGGACAACCCCGACGGGTTACCGGCTCGTGAGGTCTTGGATCAGGTTGCACACCAGATTCCACTGACCGATTTTGAACAAAGCAGTTATCCTAACCGACCCCACGTACGGCGATTCGAAAAGATCGTTCGGTTTGCCACTATCGCTCCAGTGAAAGCCGGATGGATTATTAAGGACAAAGGGCAGTGGGTACTCACGGAGTTAGGACGTAACGCGCAACAAAAATTTCAAGACCCGGCGGCCTTACAACGACAAGCATCACAAATCTATCGCCAATGGCACGCAAACGTATCCGAGGACAACACGAATGCCGTAACAACCCCAGTGGAACAGGATCTGCCGGATGCCGGTAGTATCGTCGAAGAAGCCGAAGAGACAGCATGGGCGCAACTCGACGAATATCTCCGCCACCTCAATCCATACGACTTTCAAAATCTCGTCGCGGCCCTCTTACGTGGAATGGGATATTTCGTTGAGTGGGTCTCTCCTCCAGGCCCAGACGGCGGCATCGATATTTTAGCCCACACGGATCCACTCGGTGCCAAAGGTCCACGCATTTTGGTTCAAGTCAAACATCGAGACAGCAAGGCTACGGTAGAGCAGATCCGATCCTTCCTCGCCATTTTAGGTGATGCGGACGTCGGACTCTTTGTGTCTACGCAAGGATTCACATCCGAGGCGGAAAAGACCGGCAGATCTCAAGAGCGTCGACGGATTATACTGATTGATCTAAAACGGCTATTTGATCTGTGGGTCCAACACTACGCCCACATTGCAGACGATGACCGGGGACTGCTCCCCCTGAAACCGGTCTATTATCTTGCCCCATAAAGAACGTGGGAACTAAAATATCATAGGAGGGTTCAATCATGCCATTCACGTTCGAACAGATTCAAGAAGAATTCAGTCACCACGATACCGTATGGGCTCTGAAAGACGACCGGGGCAACTACGTGACGGTGCCCCACCGTAATTATCACGGACGTTTATTGGTCCCACTGTTCATCGGCAAGACAGACGCTGAACGGTTTCTTGTTGCTGTGTTGACCGAAAACCCTGCGCTCCAACACTATATCATTGCTCCCCGTGAGGTGCTACTTTTGGAGGAAATGGCCAAAATCGCCGCATCGCCTCCCTTGGGATATGCACTATACAGCCCTAACGAAGCGTGGGATTGGTCCAACGATTACAAACTCCGTGGCCAGTGAACCTTTCATTATGGGGAGGAGCTACGATACAGCATGGGGATTACTATTCATTAGAGTAGCTGGGTTACCGGATTCGGGACCTTATTTGCGGTACTAGTGGCTTTAAAACAATCCAAAGCCGGCCAAATAGTTGCGCTGCAGGCAAGGCACGACGCCGTCCGTCCGACGGTATATCCGGTGTCTGCTAAACTTATGGTGGACCAAGAGGATATGTCGAATCCTAAAATAATGCGCATCGAGCTTCTTATTCGGAATATGGGAGTAGGACCTGCTTTGAACTGTAGGGTAAGTTATAAGATAAGCCGGGTGAGTTGGATGGCGAAATTCACGACGGTTCTGTAATGGGTCGGTTCCCTCTTGCTATGAAAAATCGGCTGCTAGGAGTGGAGGAGCAAAAATGGGTGGGTAATCAAGGTGATCTGCAGTACGAGCTACAGGCCGCTGACGATTGCATTGAAGGCACCATAACCTACACTTCGGTGTTTGAAGAAGATAAACCAGCTGAGCGATCGTTTTGGTTTATGGTAAATGCGTCGATGGCTCATTGGGTTTCTGCCATAACTGTGAACCTCGGAACACGGCCTTCAACCCTGTGACGACGAACCATCAGTCCCATAGGATAGCAATACCAACACGCTGTAACCTTTTTGCAAGGCGAAGGACCGTTGTGACCACGCGGCAAGTCGTACCCCAAACGACTTCGTTTCTGATACACCTCGCCCTGTACCGAAAACGAAGTCGTTTAACGGTACAGTGTGGGGCATAAAAAGAGAGCGGTCAAACCCGCACCCCGCCTCGTCGGGCCGCGACGAGAAAGGACCCCCGTTTTTCGGTACGCACGATCGGCAAACAAAGAGCCCGCCTCCGTAGAGACGGGCTATCATGGTGATGAGGGTTTGCCCTCCGGATACCTCCCAGAAAGGAGGTGAAGGGCAAATGCACCTGACGATCACAGTGTCGATTTCGCTACCGGCGACGGCGCTGTACATCTGGTGGCGTCACTATCGATCGAAAGATCGCTAGGCCCTCACTGGTCGCTCCTGTACCACCAGGAGCGGTTCTTGCTTACAATATACCGTGCCTCCCGAATTTATGCAAACTCTGACTCTTTTGCGGCCACCTGTTGACCGGCAAAGCGTTGCAAGGTGGAGAGCGCCACGCCGGCCTGCTGAGCCGCCTGTCGCCACGGCACGGCCCCGGATTGCAACAACGGCAAGACCGTGCCCATCCGCGCCTGTTTCGTCGGGTCAATCCCCTTGGGTCGTCCAATGGCCTTGCCTTCTTTTCGTGCGCGTTCCATGCCCGCTGTCACCCGCTCCCGAATCATTTCTAATTCGAATTCCGCGAGGCTGGCCTATCTTCAAGTGCTACGATCGGGTGGCCCGCTCCGCTTGTCGGCGATCATCATAGACGCACTTTCCGTGATCGGGCGAATCATGCTGAGCCCTGCTCCTTCTATGCATCTAACCCAGAGACTGGGTATATAGCCTCTCCTCACAATGAGTCATGACGAGTATCCCATGTTCGACGTCGAGTAGTCGCATCACGGTAAAGCGAGACCATTAGACCGAAACACGAGAACATCCGTGATTCCTACTCAGTGCCACAACTGGCGGTATGAGGGGGATACGTCGGGAAAAGTAGGTCCGATCCACGATAACGCTACGTTCCCTATCCCTCCATGCGAGCATCGTCTAGGCTATCGATCTTATGGTGACGCAAGATCGTCGACCATTCCTTCTCCTGACCCATAGCGCGTGACGTTAGACAATGGGGCGTCCGATTCGAATCCGAATCGATCCGAGCGTGCCCTCTCCCCCGATCGCGAATTGGGCCGACCGCACACCGCACGAGACTCCTTGTATATAGTCAAAAAAATGGCTCTTGGGCACTGGGCACTTTTCACTTGACAAAAAACATTCCTCGAGTCGCTTGGTCGTCAGCAGCACGGATTGGGACGCGGGAAGAAGATGAAGCCAAACCGGAACTGGCGGCGTCTCCCCGCCACGGCTTGCGCTTAGGCCCCCTAAGTCGGGCAAGACGCGCACGCGCGAATTCTTTGTGTGTCCGAAACGGGCCTCGACACCCTATTGGTGCAAACATGGTCTCGCTCAAATCATCGATAGGCCCAAACGGATACCACGCATGGAATCGCCCGCTGCCTCAACCATAATCGTTTCTCATCGGGTCAAGCGCGCTCGTGGCCGGTTCATTGGTAGCGCAGGTCCTTAACGCTATCGTACAATCGATTGCACCAGTTGCCTCGCTACTCGTCGGTTTCCATAGGCTTTAATGTGAAAGGGAATATCAGGCAACACCTCTGCGTCGACCGGGTCTAGTACCGCCACCATCACCTGGATCTTACCTGCTAAACGTCTTTGGATGAGTTCGATGAGTGGGGGATGTTTCCACAGATTCTCTGCATACACGATAATTGTCTCGGATTGTCCACGGTGGCTAATTGCGTCGAAGTTCCCCTCCCATAATCTTTCATCCCGCGGGTTCAGCCAGATCACATCGCTGCCCAAATAGGGAGCCTCTTCTTGCACCTCGGTCGGTGCGCTACCGGATACCCAAAGTTCTACCGGGTGTGCGGTTATCGTTATTGTGGGGGGAATGGATGCACGAAAACGTGTAGTCAATTGGGAATAAATCCCTGATAACCTCTCAGGGTCCGGTACCGACGGCCATTGACTCGGTTCTAGGGCATGGTCTTTTAATGCTTGGATGCGTCGCGCGCTTTCCCTGACCCGTTCTAAGACCGTAAGGGTGTTCATCTCACTCGCAAGAAATTCACACATCTGGATCGCCTGATCGAACGTCCCGCCACAGTCGATCACATCGGCCCCCGCCAATACCGCTTCGGACGCCGCACGCACTGGATCCATGTGCCGGGCAATCGACTGCATCGACATCGCATCGGTGACCACCACGCCCTGGAATCCGAGTTCGTCTCGCAGCATCTGTTTCAACCAAAAGGGTGATAACGTGGCGGGCCGTTCGTCAAATAACGGATAACCAATATGCGCGGTCATCACCGATTGCACACCCGCGTCAATCGTTTTCCGAAAGGGCTCTAAATGCGTGAGCAATTCCTCCTTTCCCAGGTCTACGACGGGCCGTTCCACATGGGAATCTCGTGAGGTCATACCATGTCCAGGAAAGTGTTTAGCGGTGGACACGACTCCCGCACCTTGTTGCCCCAATAACCATGCAGTCGCATGGTCGGCCACCAATTGGGGATTATCCCCGAATGCACGCGTCCCGACAATCGCGCTGTGCTTCTCGGTCAGCACATCCACGACCGGGGCAAAATTCCAGTTGATCCCGCAGGACAGTAAAAAAGTCCCTACCAGAAAGCCCGTTTCATAACTGGTTCCGGACACCGCTAAATCGCCCAAAGACATGGCAGAGGGAGCATCAAACCACCGCCGGAAGCGCTGAACGGTCCCTCCCTCCTCCGTCACCGCAAACCAGGGCGGAGGCCAGCCTTGCGTTTTATAGAATAACCACAATTCACGGGTCGTGTCGCGTAACCATTGGGGAGACTCGATATCCTGACTATGAAAAACAAAACCCGCCAGAGGCCATTTATGTAGGGCCTTCTTTGCGACCAGCACCCCACCTTGGGGCGATCCCATCACTACAAAGATCCTCGCCAACTTTTACATGA
>JAKAAL010000276.1 GCA_021802375.1 Bacillota bacterium
CCCCATCGGGGCCTTTTTGGAAATATTCCCCGGTCCAGAGGACCGTTCGTAAGGCGGCCAGTGCCTCATGAAAGGTCAGGTGGCCGTGGTGACCGACGTGGTCACGGGAAAGGGCGTGTCCCACCCCTGTCCACACCAGCGTATCCGTGAGAAATCCTCACGCAACGTTGCGATACGGTGCCGGATCCACCCACGACTGTGGGTCCTCGCCCCCTAAATTTTGTTTCACATCGAAATTCTTCAAAGTTGAGTGTTACACTTTCTCGCAAAAAGATGGCAGGACGCCGCGTGAGCCATGGGAGTCCTCATTCGCCGGCGCACTACCGAGTCGGCGGAAGCATGGCTCTGGCTCGTTTTGGCGTATGCCTGGAATGACTGGTCTTTACGCCCCACGGCGGCAGGGGCCGCTCAGATCAGCCTGGCGAACCTCTCTGATGTGGCGGTGCTGAATCGCTTGCGCCACGCGCACGCGTGGCTGGGCTATCTGCTGGATCGATGGGGTCATGAACACGGGATCGAAACGACGACGCGGAGTACCAGATTCCGTCTCGTGATCACGGATGGCACCACCGCCCCAGAACCCGGCAGTCACGGATGCCCGTGGCGCCGCATCTCTGACGCGCTTACCCCTGCGCCCGCACGATGTCGTGTTGGCCGACCGGAATTATGCCAAACGCGCGCGTTGGCGAGGATGGTCGATCAACACGCGGACGTCATCGCCCGCTTTGGGTGGAATGCCTTGCGTCGGGAGACTCTAGGCGGTGCGCACCTTGCCCGATGCCACGCCCGGCTCGTGGTGGCCATTCGGAAGTCCCCGGCGGCTGCGGAACAGGGTCGTCGAAAGGCAGCGAAAGATCCTGGCAATACCGTCTCCGCTGCGACTTGGGAAGCCGCCGACATTCTTGCACTCTATCGCCTGCGCTGGCCGATCGACTGCGCCGTTAAGCGCCTGCAAAGTGTGCTTTCTCTTGGTCATCTTCGGGCGAGACCTATCTGCTGACCAAAATCCTCGAAGCCCTGCTCGTGGGCGCCATCCGGACCCCAGGTCCGGCTTTCTCCCCCTACGGATTCCCGTTCATACCGATACGCAGCGCCGCATGGCGCTATACCCCCATGGTTTGGCGTGATCTCCGTCTTATTGTGCCAAGGCATCGTGACCATCACGGACTGGCAACCTCCGCAGCACTGGACAAAACACCTGCATGAACGGCCGCGAAAACGGCCCCTCCAGTACGACTGCACCCCATAAGTTAGCGGGTATGGGGTGTTACTCGGCCTTTCGCTGCAAATTGGGTTTACGCATCATATTTTGTCGACACCATGCGCCCGAAGATGGGCACGCACGCGATCCGGAGTTAAAGGAATTTGATCAAACCACACGCCGGTCGCATCATATAGGGCAGCCACCAACGCAGGAGCATAGGGAATTAATGGCACTTCGGCCATGCCGCGCACCCCCCAAGGGCCTCTGGGATCAGCCTGCTCCACGATAATAGAACGAACCCGCTCAGGCACATCAAGGATTCCGGGAATGAGGTAGGTCGAAAACCGTGGATTGACAATGCGGCCTTCACGTACCTGAAGGTTCTCGGTAACCGCGTAACCATGCCCCTGAACCACCCCACCCTCGATTTGGCCGATAATCATCGCCGGGTTAATAGCCCTGCCTACGTCAACAACGCATACCACCTCATGCACCGCAATGTGACCGGTATCGATGTCAACACTAAGATCAACCGACTCTGCACCATACCCATAGGCAAAGTAAGGTGTACCATGACTGTCAGTTGCATTGAGGGCATCAGTCGGCGGCGGTACATAACGGAACCAACCAACCGCCGGACGCTCTCCCTTCATCCAACGAGTTCTTGCTTCCTTAGACGCACCAAGGATAGCATTGCCCGCCATGAAGGTCATGCGTGACGCTGAAGATGAACCCGAATCGCCCCCGGTTGCAGTGTCAGCAAAGGTGGCCTCAATGCACTCGATTGGTACCCCAACGGCCTCGGCTGCCATCTGGCGGAGGGCGGTATCAGAGCCTTGCCCTACATCGGCAGCACCGCTGAACAGTTCCACCCGCTCGACATGATCGTGGCCATGCAGTACTACTCGGGCCTCGCACCGCTCAGGAAATCCAAGGGAGAAGCCGACATTTTTCAGAGCGCATGCGAATCCTCGCCCTCGTCGCAATGACCGAGAATCGGGCGGTAAGGATGCGAACGGTGAGAAGAGAGTCGCCGAAGTCACGGGTTCGACCCAATGTGACTCCTCAGCACAACGTTCGATTACCGTGGGCAGGCTAACCCCTGAAGGCATCACCGTGCCCGTCGGACCGATGGATCCTTCCTTAAGACAATTGATACGCCGAATTTCCACCGGATCCATCCCCAGTAGTGCCGCAAGCTTGTTGAGTTGCGTCTCCGCTACAAACAAACCTTGCGGTGCCCCAAAACCTCGAAACGCCCCCCCTGGAGCCGCATTGGTAAACACCGCGTCGCTATCCACCCGAATATTGGGGATGTCATAGGGGCCAGAGACAGTGATATGCAAATGTCCCAAAACGGTCTTGGATGTATAGTAATACGGGCCGGCATCAAGCACACAATCCGCTTCAGCCACGACAACGCGCCCGTCATTGGTAGCGCCCCATCGAGCATGAATTCGGCCCCGATGCCTCTTGTGATGGCCTATGATGGATTCCTCCCGTGACCATTGCAGCCCAATCGGCCGTGAAATGCCTTGTTCTGCCAGGCGTCGGACGGCCAGTGCGAGAACGATTTGCATGGACATATCCTCGCGGCCGCCAAAGGCGCCGCCGATCGCAGGATAAATAACCCGCACTCGGTCCAAAGGCAAATCCAGCGCATGAGCGATCTGTGCTTGATCCTCGGTAGTCCATTGCCCGGCAATCTCGATAGTCACCCGACCTTCATCATCAACATAGCCCAACGCCGCCTCCGGTTGCAGATAGGCATGCTCTTGAAGCGGCACTTCGTATGTGGCGGAAACCTCCACGTCAGCGGCCGCCCATCCCTCGGCGACGTCGCCTTTTCTTAGGCGATAGCTACAACACACGTTGTTTGTCGCGTTAAGGTCCGGTCGCACTAATACATCGCCAACAAGAGCCTCGTCGAGATCTCCAACGACAGGAAGATCCTCCCACTCAATGGCTAGGAGGTTAGAGGCGGCCTCAGCTTGTTCGACCGACTCCGCCACGACGATGGCCACTTGGTCGGCTTCCCAACGACTAATCTCAGCGGGAACCGCCGAGCGGCCATTGTTGCCCAGACCGACAAATACCGGTTGATCAAATACCTCAAGTCCGTATTCGTTTACCGGAACATCCGCGGCTGTAAGTACCAGCATGACACCCGGGGCAGATCGGGCTGCTACCGTGTCTATCGATATCATTCGTGCGTGGGGTCGGCCGGAAAAAACAATCTTAGCATGCAACATGTCTTGCGGCATTATATCGCCCGGATAACGTGCTGTTCCCGTGACTTTGCCCGCAGCATCATCACGCTTGTGTGAAACACCCAACGCGTCACTCACTGCGGGTCACCTCCTTAATCGCCTCATAGAATCGATAATATCCCGTGCAGCGGCACAAGTTTCCCGACAGGCCTTGAGCAACCTGCTCGGGTGTCGGGTGGGGACATTCTTCTAGCAGGCGTTCACCGGCCATAATAAATCCTGGCGTACAAAATCCGCATTGAACCGCAAAGGCTTCGATAAACGCCTTTTGTAACGGGTGAAAGATCTGGTCCTTTGCTAATCCTTCAATGGTGGTGATTTCAGAACCGTGGGCTCGGGCCGCCGGAACCAGACATGATAGCACTGCGACACCATCAAGATGCACAGTGCAAGCACCGCATTCTCCTTCGGCGCAACCTTCCTTGGTACCGGTGAGTCCCACTCGATTGCGCAGCCAGCCGAGAAGCGAACGCCCAGCAGCATCCGAGGCCTCTACGGCAACGCCGTTAATGGTGCACACCACAGACGAGGCACTGGAGTGCGAAGTGCGAAATTTCATACCGGTAACCTCCGAGCGATCGATCATAGCCGGGGCGAGAGTTATCGGGTTCGAAGGCCACCGACTTCTCTCTTTACCGTCACGAAGTGTGGTCAACGTCCGCCGGGCCATCACCTCCACCTCATCAAGCCGATAACTGGCGGTGGCTCTTACGTCATCAATGGGATGAACGGTCGCTGCCATCCTCGCCGCCTCTGCAATAACATCGTCATCGAGCCCTCGGCCTACAAGAAATTCCTCGGTCTCTCGGGCAGCAACCACCGTTGGGGCGACGCTTCCTAATGCCATGGCCGCCGACTTGACAATGTCGCCGTCAAGGTTGATAACCGCTGCCAATGACACAATCGACACGGCTTGCGCCCTGCGCTGCCCCAACTTCACAAACATTCCTCGGGCATTGCCGAGCACGGGAATCTCAACCGAAGTGATCAATTCATCCGGGGCAAGCACGGTTCGCCGAAGTGCAATAAACAAATCTCGAACCGCAATCCGTCTCTCGCCATGGGTCGATCGCGCCACAACTGATGCATCCAATGCCCACAGCGCTGGAATGGTATCATTGGCCGGGCTAGCGGTTACAATATTGCCTACCACTGTGGCTCGATTGCGCAACGCAGGCGCACCAACCTCAAGGGAAGCCTGCGCCAACGGTAGCGCATGACGCACTACCAGTTCACTAGTGATAACTTGATTGTGGGTTACCAGAGGACCGAGGCGTAACACTCCATCGGCCACGGTGATATCATCGAGCTCAGCAATACGGGTAAGGTCGATCAGTACCTCAACGTCTGGGCGTACGCGACGGCTAAGTTCAAGCAAAATATCAGTGCCACCAGCCACCGCCCGCGCCGCAGGTCCGTAGTCTGCAAGCAACCCTAGCGCTTCTTCAATCGTTCCCGGCGTCTCATGACGAGATACTCGAATTCCGGGGAGTTGCATTGTATGCATTCAAACACCACCCAGGTTGCTGTCGTTGATAGTGATAAGGCCATGGAGAGACTGCGCCACCAACGCTGAGAGCAAGCTTTTTGTGCAAATCTGATCGGCAAGTCTCATTTAATAAATCCTCCTTTAGTAATTCGAGACAAAGTTTTCCGCACCAAACAAACATATCACCCGAGGACTGCCGAAAATTTTTGGAGAGAATATTCGCTTCCAGTATCTCTAGACAATGTCGGCTTCCGTTGGGGGCAAGCCCATTTGGGTCAATTCCCAATCACCCTGTGCATAACTCGCTGCTAGTTCCTGATAGAAATCGATACACTCCAAAAATGAGGTTAGCAGCACCGATTCATCAGGTTGATGTGCCAGTCGGTCATCTCCGGGCCCATAGATCAGTGTTGGAATATTTGTTGGAGCTGCCAATACGGATCCATCCGTATAATAACTGACCGTTCGCCAGGTTTTTGCATCAACACGACAGAGTTCCTGAGCCTTTTGGATCAACGGATGGGATGGATCCGTAAAAAGAGGGCTCCTATTTAATAGCGGACGGCATTGGTAGCGGAATTCCTCGTGCTGTTGCCGATGCCGATCCACTGCACCTTGCCATGTTTCTAACACCCATTGCTGCTGCTGAGGTGTCCCAAAACGCATATCTGCACGGAGAAAGGCCTGATCGGGAATCACATTGGTTTGTATCCCACCGCCGATTTGGGTTATGGCGATCGTAGGAGCACCTAATATCGTGTCGGGGCTCGGTTGCAAATTATCCCGAACCTGATAAAGCAGATTCGCAGCATCGATAATCTGATCGACAGCATTAACTCCTAGTTGCGGCATCGACCCATGCGCCGTACGTCCAAAACATTGCACTTCAAGCCAATAGGCCCCTTTATGACCGATAGCGATCTGCCCATTGGTGGGTTCCCCAATGACGATGCCACCGATACCGCTCACCCCATATTCCTCGAGAAACCGTTGCGCGCCGATGCTGTCGACTTCCTCGCCAACCGTGAGCAACAGTTGGATGGGCAACGACTCCGAACCGTAAGTTTGCCGCAAGCGAGCCATCATGACCGCCATAGCCGCAACCCCACTCTTCATATCCGAGGCTCCACGACCAAACAGTAAACCGTCAGTAATTTGGGCTCCAAAGGGATCATGCGACCACTGTTGATTTCCGACCGGCACTGTGTCAAGATGTCCGCAAAACAGAAGTGTGGGACGACGACGGGTCGTTG
>JAKAAL010000277.1 GCA_021802375.1 Bacillota bacterium
GACGACGGCCGCCATCCATCGCTTTAGGGGAATGTTGACCACCAGCGCCGATAGCGAACCGGAATAAATGTTTAGGACATTGGCGGTCAGCGTACCCAAGATGACGGCCACTAAAGCGATGGGCCCGAGCCAGTTCGGATGAACATGGTTGAGCATCAAGGTAGGGTTGGCATTTTGGGCATATACCGGAAGCAAGAGAGCCAGGCCCGCCCCTAAGATTTCTAGCCAGGCACAGGAAATGAAGTTGGCCAGTGCGGCATTCCAAAAGACCAGGCGGCCTGGGGTTTTTTCGGGCAGATAGCGTGTGTAGTCGGAGGCGTATACCGTCCAACCCATGAGATAGGAAAATGCCAGGCCAACCGCTTCGATGACGCCCCCGCTTATGCCTAAAGCTACGGGAGCATGTGGGTTATAGGCCACTTGATAGGGAACATGGGTAAAGGCAAACCAAGACACTCCAATGAACACCAGGGTAAGAACGATGGCCAGCCAGCGTTCGACCAGGTGAATCATGTTGTAGCCGTAAACGGCTACAACCACCTGAATCATCACCATGACCAATAAGGCCAGAAAAAAGTTGGCATGAAATAGCTCTTGAAAGGCGAAGGCTCCCAAGACCGTATTCACGGCAAACCACATCACCCCAGCCAGCGTGGTGAGTATCCCGGGGCCAAAGTTTCCAAAAAAACCGAAAGCTGCCCGCGATTGCACCATTTGGGGAACTCCCAACTTGGGTCCATAGGTGGATAAAAGGCCTAGCAAGACCACGCCCAAAACATTCCCAATAATGAGTCCCAACGCCGCTTGCCAAAAATTTAATCCAAACAATGTGACCGCGGCGGTCCCTGTAGTCAGAGTGGCCAACTCCACATTCGCTCCAAACCATAAGCTAAATACCGACGATACCCGTCCGTGCCTCTCTTTTACGGCGATATGTTCAATCCCTTTAGGTTCAATACGTACGACTTCATCACGATAAATCGGAGTGCTCACACGACACGCCTCCCGCATCCATATTATTTTTAGTGATTTCCATGGATATCCGAACAATTCCACCACAATTTTACTTGTTTGTTCGGCTCTAGGTCAATCTCGCGACAGGAAATTGTGGGTTCAAACGAGAATTTCGGCTAGGCTAGAAATTAGGAGGACCGACAGTCACTCCCGAGGAGGCGGTCATAGCATGATCAATCCAACCATTTTCCGCGAATATGATCTTCGCGGCGTCGTCGATGTCGACATCTCTCCATCCGGTGTCGTCGAACTTGGCAAAGCGTTCGGCACCTATCTCAACCAACAGGGGCTCACCCAAGCGGTTTTGGGTTGGGATTCTCGCGCATCTTCGCCAGCCTACCGCGATGCACTGACGAAGGGACTTATATCGACGGGGATCGATGTCGTCGACATCGGCCAAGTTACCACCCCCATCTTTTACTGGGCTCGTGTGCGTTATGGGCTCGAAGCCGGGGTGATGATTACGGCCAGCCATAATCCCGCTGAGTATAACGGCTTTAAGTTGGCAGGGCGGGGCAAGGGCACCCTGTTTGGCGAAGAGATTCAAAAGGTTCGGCGCATTATGGAAGCCGGAACCTTTGCCCACGGTGAGGGAGCCGTCAGTCACGAAAATCCCGTCCCAGAATATCTGGCCATGCTCAAAGAAAAAATCCAATTGGGCCCACGCTCGCTTAAAGTCGTGGTCGATTGCGGTAATGGCACGCCTAGCCTCTTTGTTCGCGATGCCATGAACGCCTTTGGCCTCACCGACGTCACCTACCTTTATTGCGACGTCGATCCGACGTTTCCCAATCACCACCCGGACCCGGTGGTGGCCAAGAACTTGGTCGACCTTATCGCCCGCGTGAAGGAGGAAGGGGCGGATCTCGGCGTCGCTTTTGACGGTGATGGCGACCGCATCGGCGTAGTCGACGAACAGGGAAACATTCTTTGGGGTGATCGCCTCATGATCCTATATTGGCGTGAGATCCTGCCCAAGCATCCGGGCACGTCGGCCATTGTAGAGGTGAAATGCTCTCAAACCTTGGTGCAAGAGATCGAACGTCTTGGCGGTAAGCCGCTGTTTTATAAGACGGGACACTCTCTAATCAAGGACAAGATGCGCGAACTCGATGCGGTCTTTACTGGAGAAATGTCGGGACACATGTTTTTTGCCGATGAGTACTACGGATTTGATGACGCCTTTTATGCGACGGGAAGGCTGCTTCGCATCGTATCGAATACCAATGCTAAGCTTTCGCAACTGCTGGCCGATGTTCCCATTCCTCCGTCGACACCCGAGGTGCGCATCGACTGTCCGGACGAGCAAAAGTTCCAGGTGGTGGACACGCTTCGCCGGCAGTTTGCCGCCGACCCCTCGGTAACGGTGGTCGACGTCGACGGAGTACGCGTCAATTTCGCTCACGGATGGGGGCTGGTACGGGCCTCAAATACCCAGCCTGCGCTGGTCGCCCGGGCTGAGGCCGATGAAAAATCACATCTACAAGACATTATCGGTGCGCTCGAGGCGAAGCTGCACCAGTTCCCATTCATTGCATCCATCGATTGGTCAGGAGAATAAGGATGTAGGGCAAACGCGCCTCGATCGTCTTGGGTCTCCGTCTCCGTGAAGACGGAGACCCGGTAGGTCACCAAAATATTCTCTGGCGTAGGAAACCTCCCCCCTGCTAGAGGCGTTACAATTTTAGATACGCGCAGATTTTTCGGGGGGATGACTGTGCACGAGATCGGTGTCCGCGCTGCCCATGCAATGCTTAGCCTTACCTTGGCCGTTAGCGCCATGACGATAACCGTTGGTGGTCCGACGTCGGCCCTTGTCCAACCGGTCTTAGAACGCGTGGCTATGCTAAACTCCAAGAATGGTTGGGCCATGACCAGGCAAAGACTGTACCGCACCCAAACGGGAGGTCGACATTGGGAGGCAACCGGTCCATCCCTGCCCAAATCCGCTACGGTGTACTGGCAGATCGCCTCTTCCACCGCGCTATGGCTGGCAGTGGTCTCGCCACATGCTAACCTCCTGTATCACACCCAAAATGGGGGAAAACGTTGGCAATCCTTACGCCTCCCGTCTCCTAAAGGCGCCCTCTTAACGGAGATAGCCTTTGCCAAAGGCCGACCAGGCTATGCCACCTACGCGCTGAGTCTAAGTCCATCCGGGGAAAACCTGGCCATCTACTCCTCATCCAACCAGGGCAGAAAGTGGCATCTGGCGCCCGAGCCACGCTTGCCCACGGCGGGCATTAAAAGCGGGCTCGTCCTCGGCCCAGGGTCGACGGCATGGCTTGCTGGAGGAAGCGCGACCATTGGGAAAATCTATCTATATCGCCAATCGAAGCCGCAAACACCATGGCGCCCCGTGGCCGTAGCCGTGCCCAGCCTTCTCAAACGGGCCCTACTTTGGTCGACCCCGCCTCACTTTTTTGGCTCTCAAGATGGAGTGCTCCCGGTCTTCATTAATGGGACCGAGGGGGATCCCCTGTTTTATGTGACCCAAAATGGCGGAAAAACCTTTAGTCCCGGCACCCCCGTGGTGCCGTTGGCGGCCGCTGGTGGCTGGACGTTGGCCGAGTGGAAGTTCATTAACCCCCGCTTAGGCTTTGCCTGGCTGAAACCGAGTCCGACCAACCCCCAACCTGCTTCGGCTCTTTACCGAACCACCGACGGCGGAATTCACTGGACCAAGGTAGCTACCCGACCGAAGTTGGCCAAGCTTCGAACGTTAGACCTGATCTCCGCCAAAAGTGGCTTTGCCATCCCTAAGCAGGGACGCGGGTTGGTTCCCGTAGGCATTTTGGGTTGACACTTTAGGGTCTGGTGCCACCACTGCGCTTCGCGAAAACCTGTTCACCCTATGGATAATTGGCGCCGGGGCCCGCAACTTAGAGGTCGTGCAAAAAGGATTTACTTTATGCACCGGGAACCTCTCTGGTGGGGTGAAAACCATGGGGAAAACCCTTCGCACGTACCTAGCCCTAATCCTCAAGGGGCTTTGGTGGATGACGATCGTTCTTTATGCCAGCGTGGATTTGTCGCATCCGGCATGGCCCCTTGCCCGTGCCTTCCTGGTCACAGCAATCTTACTGGCTACAGGGCTTGGTCTCGGCATCGGAGTCGCTCCCGTCCTGATTAGTCTTCTTTGCCTCTTTGGGCTATGGGCACTGGCTGGAATAAGAGGTTTCATCCTCCCCCTCATCGTGCTGAGTCTCGCAGCCAACCAGCTTCTTGGCAAGCTGCGGAAGAAGAACCGGACTGTCTTTGGACGCCATCCCTGGTTCCGATACCCGGTTGCCGTCGGTATCACCGATCGCTTCTTGCATACCCATGTACTGGGGCCGACCGGATCCGGCAAGTCCAGCTCCGTCCTTATGCCGATGATTTGGCAAGACCTTAGCCAAGGACACGGCCTAAGCCTAATCGAGCCAAAGGGCGATCTTAGCCAAGCTGCCCGCGATGCCGCGTTGCGCACCGGCCATGAGGTGCTGTACATGGATCCTGACGATCCGCTCGTTCCCCACTTCAACCCCCTGTCCGGACCGGCAGAAGTGGCTGCCGAAGGGCTGGCCTGGGCGATGGACCAAGCGAGCCAAAGCGGTCATCCCTTTTACGCTACCTTGAGTCGCTTAGAATTGCTCTACGCTACCCTGGCCGTGAAGGAGGCATTCCCGCTTAGGGCAGATGTGGCCACTTTGATGCGTTTTTTACGTCAAGAGGGGTTTCGTCGCGAGATTTTGGCGTCTTGCCAGGACGACCGAACGCTAGCCTACTATCACGAACAAGTAGGCCGCCAATCTCAGGCCAAAGCCCACGAGCAACGGGTAGGCCTATTGAATCGGCTCGAACTCTTGCTCGTCAATCCTAGCGTGCGAAACATCTTGGCCGGGCCCGGAGATTTTACCTGGGATGAGGCCTTACAAAATGGTTACGTGGTCATTTGCCCCTTCTCCTTAGCCCGTCTCGGCGGATCTGCCCGCCTCTTAGGAAATCTCTTTTGGCACGGCCTCATGATGGCCAGCTATCGACGACCCGTTGGGGCTCGCCATCCCTACTTTCTCTTTCTCGACGAGTTTCACCAATATGTCTCCCCTGACCTAGGCGACTATCTGGCCCTTGCCCGCGGCTACGGCATTGGCATCACGTTAGCGCACCAGGATCTCGGTCAGTTAAGTTCAGAACTAAAGTCGGCAGCGCTGGCCAATTGCCGCCAGCGTCTGGTTTTAGGAGGCGTTTCCAGCGACGACGAGCGCGAGTTAACCCGCTCCTCCACCAAGCCATTGCGGCAGTCGATCGCCCCGGATATCCGACATCTTCCCCTGGGAAAAGCTTGGCTAGAACGCACCGAAAATGGGCGTCTTAGACAACCTGTTCTGATTCAACTTGCGCACCGCTCCTTGGGGTCAACGTCATGAATTCGCCCACCTGGCTGGATGCCTTGGCCAAGACCCACTACCTTCACCAGGACCAACTCTCCCAGTACTTTGCCTTTCGGCTAGAGCACGTGAAAGCGGCTAATCACCCTGACGTGGTGATCTATCAAAATGCACTCTGGTGGAAAGACGCCTTTCGCCAGGCCAGGCATGTTGGCCATCGCCGTTTAGTCGCTGAAATCTATTGCCGGCTAATACCCGCGCAGTCCACATGGCAAGTCTGTTCGGGGATGACGTCGCCCCAAGCCGATGCGATCCTAAAAACCGATTTAGGTCCAATTTATCTCGAGGCCGATACCGGCAAAGAGAATCGCCGCCAGTGGGCGACTAAGCTAAGCCAGTATCAACAACTTCGTCAGGGCGCCCTGTGGGTGATCGCCGAAGGCGGATCTCTGAGGCTCGAGCGCTTGGAGCAATGGGTGAGCGACGCAAATCTCAGACTTCCCTGGGCTCTCACCCCCATCGCCGACGTGGGTTCGGCCTGGCCACGGTTTGAAGGCCTGGCCCCAAAGGCCCTCGAGCCTGAGGATCCGTCACCCCACCTGGAAGTTTGGCAGGAATACCACCGTCTTGGCCCTGACGAGATCCCTCCGGAACACGTGAAATCCCTTCTAGATCAGGGAGTCATCGAGGAACGGGCGCGTCAGCGCTTGCATAATGGAGTCATTCATCACTATGGGAAAAAGACGTTCTGCCAGCAGATGACTCGCCGCGTCAAGCCGGGCGCGACGGGCCATAAGAGCGAAGAGCCCAGCGGAAGAAATCAGGAG
>JAKAAL010000278.1 GCA_021802375.1 Bacillota bacterium
TTATGTCCGCGGCGATTCTCTTTCTGATTCGATTGAGAATCGGCATCATGCTTGTAGTATTCATGGCGATCGTCATCTATGGACTTCTAAGCTTGGTCACGCGAGTGATTGGTGACTTGGGAATCACTCAACGTTTAGCTAAGACTAGAAAGTCTTCCCTCAGTTAATGCACGAGGTATTGTGCATCACCCTGCTACCGGATCCCCGACTCACCCCGAGATCATTCTAGTCATGGCCTGTCCGTCTCGATTACCTTGATGGCGGGAGGTGCGTCATGTCGAGACTTCGAGTCATGTTTTTGAGTTCGGCGATCGCAGGGCGTAGTGGTGTTTCAAATGTGGTGCCTATCGTGGTGAACGGACTTGCGAACCGAGGCTACAGCGTGTCCACGGCGCTGGCTGGCCCATCGGAAGACCGCACGTGGGAGAAGTCACTATCGAACGTCCACGTCGGTCCTCAAAGGCCCGCCGGCCATGGATTGCTGAGCAGTCCGGTGTCTATGGCACGATGGTTAACCAGTGTCTTGGATGCAGAGGATCCGTCAGTCGTTGTTGCGATGAATATTCAGGCTGTGGGATTGGCCAAATATGCGCAGATCGTCACAAGAAGAAAGTTTGGGATTGTGTCTTGGTTGCACCAGAACCTTAATTATATCAACTACCCTTCGCTTTTGCGGGTGTGTGACGCACATCTAGCCATTTCATCAGGAATAGCTAGCCAAATCCGGGCGATTGTCGGGCACAGCGCTTCCGTTTCTATTTGCTCGAATCCCGTAACCCTCACCGACAACATGCATGAGCGCTGTGAGACTGGGGTTCCAAAATTCCTGTTTATAGGCCGATTAGATAACCACCAGAAGAGAATAGATAGGATTCTCCGTGCCCTGGCGCAAATCAAGGACTCAGCATGGCTCTTGACGATAGTGGGGGATGGATGGGACAAAGCCATGCTTCAGCAGTTGGCATCAGACTTAGGCGTGGCAGAACGTATAACATGGACCGGTTGGCTGAATGATCCGTGGTCCCGCGTGGGCGCCGTCACGGCGCTCTTGCTTACATCGGATTTCGAGGGATTCCCGATGGTGTTGCTAGAATCGTTGGCTCGCGGAATTCCTGTTATCGCACGTGATTGCCCCCACGGACCGCGGGATATTGTCAGCACCAATGTGAATGGGTGGCTTATCAAAGATGACGACGAGTTACGAAGTGTTCTGTATGATGTCGTCTCGAATAGCGTGTCAATGCCCAGTTCTAGTGCGGTCGTGGAAAGCGTTCGGCGGTTTGCCACCGACAGTGTTCTTTCGACTATAGGAACAGTGCTTAACGAGGTAGCCCCGAAATCCACGCGTTCGCCAGTGAACATTACGTGAAGGTACTGGCCCCCGAATCGGCCAACGTACAATATCGTCTACCGAATTATAAGGGTGAGATCTCACTTCACCCCGTTGGGCGATTTCCGTTCAGTCGCTAAGCTTCTATGCTCTCCCTTGTGAGGGGGGGAGACAATGCGTGTCTTGATGGTCTCATCCAACGGAGGACACTTTTGGCAGTTGGCCTCGGCCTGGGAATGCGTACGCCAAGACGATGTCAGGCTGGTCTCATTTAAAACACCCGATGTGGAGTCGTGGGTCGCAGCGCATGGTGTGCCAATCGACTGGGGATATCACCCCACAAACCGCAATCTCAGAAATCTTTTCCGGAATGCCCTACTGGCCCGGCGGATCCTCAAGGAATTTTCTCCGGATTTGATCATAACCACGGGGGCTGGCATCGCCGTACCGTTCATCATTCTCGGAAAACTGCTGTTTCGTACCCAGACGATGTTTATTGAGGTGTTCGACCGTGTGACGTCGCCCACACTGACCGGACGCATGGTCGCGCCATTTTCGGATTGGGTGGTTTTGCAGTGGGAGGAACAGCGGAAGTTTTACCCCAAAGGGGTTGTCCTAGGAGGATTGCTATGGTCTTCATCGCGCTTGGAACGCACGGAAGACCCATCGACCGTGCTGTCGACTGGGTCGTGACCGCCATTGACGCGGGACTCATTTCAGGCCCCGTGACCGTTCAATGCGCCATTCGCGGCCGACGTAGCGACGTGCTCTGGAAGCCGATCATTCCGGAGGCTCAATTCTTGACCTTGATGGAGTCGTCAGATGTGCTGATAACCCATGGAGGCCCGGGTACCATCCTTCGAGCCTTGGAATTGGGCCGTGTTCCGGTGGTGGTGCCACGCGAGCGGCGATACGGCGAGCACGTTGACAACCATCAGGTTGAGTTTGCCCGGGTGCTAACCAAATATGGAATTCCGGTAGCCCGGACCTATGAAGAGTTTTCTACGGCCGTCCAGCACGTGCACAACGCGGACGTTCCCAAAATCCTGGCGGAGATTTCGGTCGGTATGGAGCCTCTTCAAAATCTCCTGTCAAGGGTTCGCGATCGCGTGTGATTCGTACCGGAAGCCTGCCGCAAGGGAGTCCATGATCCGGAAAAGAGGTGAAGTGGTGCCGCGCATATTGTTTGTGGACCCGATGGCACTTCATGGCGGCCAAGAGCGGCATATCCTCTATCTCATGAAGGGGCTTCATGACCGCGGATTGACTGTGGGGATTGCCATCGGCCAGGGAAGTCCGTGGGAAGCACGCTTGCGCCAACAATGGGGTTCGCGTGTTTATGTCGTGGACTATGGGGCAAAATTTTCCGCGCACACGTTGACGCGCCTGTCTGCCATCGTGACTCAGGGGGGATATGACCTCATTCATTCCCACGGGGGCCGGGGCGGCATTTACGGACGTCGATTGGCGCAACGCCAGCGCATTCCCGTTGTGCAGACATGGCATCTCAACCCTGACGAATGGGCCGGCCACCGGTGGTTGAAGCGCCGGATATACCGTGCCGGCGAACAGTTTCTCGCCCGGCATACCACCTACTACATTGCCGTCTCCACCCAAATCCAGGACACCCTGCGCCATCGCTATGGCGTCGATACGGCGCGTGTCAGTACCATCCTGAACCGCGTGCCTAGAAAAAGTCTTGACGGCGTGCGGTCACGGCCCATGCCCGTTGGCCGAGCCATACGGCTGCTGTCAGTGGGTCGCCTGAGCGAGCAGAAGGGGTTCCCGTATCTTTTGGAAGCCCTGGCTCGATTGCGCCAGGAGGGGGTGCCCTTTCTCATGAAGATTGCCGTGAATACTACAAGCATGATGCCGATTCTCAATCGAATCAGAAAGAGAATCGCCGCGGACATAATCATGCTGTTCCACAGTATCCGCGCCATGATGCCGAGACGAGGTCCGTAATACCCGAGCTTTTTACCCGTTGCCACGACACTGTATGCCAGTACAATGCATTCGGTAATCAAAGAAGCTGTTGCCGCTCCAACTATCCCGTACCGAGGTATCGCCCAAAAATTGCTCGCAACATTTATTATTGCACCCACTATTACTGCGTGGCTAAACGACCGCTCGCTATTGGTTGCGATAAGTGTGTTGCTGTAATGAACCCCTGCCACGCTCAGAAACCAAGATAACAGCAATATGCGAAACGGCCAGAGCGCATTCGCGTATGAAGCCCCAAAGATTAGGTGAATGAGCGCGGGGGCTGTGATCCACCCCCCTAACACGATCGGGAATGCTGCAGCCAGTGCCAAGTGAATATTCCTCTGGACGAGCCCCACAACCGCAGTTGGACTCTTCTTATACATGAGCCCTACAATCGGAAGACTCGTTTGGGTATAGGTATTTCTAACGTTCGCGAGGAATCCCGTCAGCTTGTAGGCGGCCCCATAAAATGCCACATCCTGCGCGCCCTTCAGGTACCCCAGCATAATCGTGTCACAACTGCCATAAATGCTGGTCATGATCAAAGACACGGTCATTGGAAGGCTTCTTCGAACCGTATCCAGAAGCAGGTTAAGGGAGAATCGCAGCCGTATCGGCATGATGCGCACAAACGCGACAATTTCGATGATGGACGCAATTAAACCAGCCAACCCAGTCGACAGTGCCGCCCAGACCAGCCCATTAGGACCGTGCACCAAAAACAGCACAAATCCGAGCCGCCCTAGAGTCCCGCAGATCCCGGCTATCGTAGGCATCACCATACGCTCTACGGCAGAGAACGCCCATGTAATGCGCCCTACTCCCGTGACAATCTCTACCCCACTGACGACCAGAATAATGCGCTGCTGCATCGTGAGATGCAGAAAGGGCGTGGCCGCTACGAGAATGCCAAAGGATAAGGCGGCCAAGATAACCAAGACAGATAACATCTGGCCCACCGCGGCACTCCGATCATCGGCTTGAGCCGTGGTCCGCCCCGCAAAAGTATGGATTCCCATAGACGACAGCACCGAAAAATAGGTCAACATGGCCCCCGCATAGCTGAGGAGGCCAAAGCTAGCCGGTCCCAGGACCCGGGCCATGTAGGCCACAGCAAAAAATCCCAACGCACTCTGCCCCACGCGACCGATCGTAGTGATACCCACATTGAAGGTGAGGCGACGGGCGGCCGGGGTCTCTGCGCCGTTCATCAATCCTGCCCTTGAAGCATTGTGGCACGACGAATCGCTAACTTGCGCCCTCGCCGGATCACCATCCACGGCAATCGATACAAAATCCACCCAGCGTGCAACGGCTTGGTGAGTGCCAGCCGAATCATCGCTCCCTGCTGTCCGGTTTCATGGAAGTGGCGGATTTTCACCAACGTGTATCCCCGCTCCAAATCGCGGATGCGTACTTTCAAGACCGCGCAAGCATCAGGGTTGGCATGGTTTTGCAATTTCTTCAACGCAGCAATGCCTTGGGGATAGGCATCCATGCGCTGGGTGGCCAACGAGCGGCTGCGGTGCCGATAATAGTAGAAAGGTCTGCGCGTCACCACCATCTTCGGTCGGTGTGTCAAACACTCATAGAGAAAGGCAAAATCCTCGGCATGCATTAAGGACTCATCGTAAAAAATCTCAAATTGCTCAAGAAAATGGCGGTTGAACAGAGGCTGCAAAATGCCATAATCAAATTTTCCTAGGCTTGCCATCGTCACTGTTTCCACCTGGCCGTGGCAAGGGGATTTAGCGGTCGCCCACGGCCTCTCCACGCCATCCTCGATCAGCCACAGGTTGTCCGCAACAATGTCCGCCTGATGCGTTTGAGCCACAGCAATTAGGTTCTCCAGCCTTTGGGGATCCCACCAGTCGTCCGCATCGAGGAGGGCAACCCAGTCGCTTTTCGCTACCCGAAAGCCAAGATTTCGGGACGCGGAAGGACCCTGGTTGGAACGATTCGCGATTACCCGGACATTTGGGTATCTCATGGCCCGCACACGATCTCCCGTCGCATCAGTGGAACCATCGTCAATCACAATAATCTCTTGGGGAGGCAGCGTTTGGGTCAAAGCCGACTCGACCGCGCGCACGACATAGTCTTGAACGTTATAGGCGGGGATGATGACAGCCACGCTTGGTGTACTCATTGTTGGCCAGCCTCCTGATTGTAAGCGGTAAGCATCGGCATTTGCAGCACTTCCAGGTTGTTCCTTACATATAAGGTTTTTGTCGCTACGCCCTCGATTTTCTCTTGGATCGCAGGCATCAGCCTCCTATCGTAGAGCCATGTGGTATAGGCACGGTGGATCATGTGGCTAAATGTCTCGTCATTGCTTTGCCCGCGAAATTCCTCATGACGAAACCGCCTGAGAAAAAACCTGCGAACCACGCGGAACACGCGGATGGGCCAAGGGGTCGTGAGAACCACAACCCAGTCTGCGCATTCCAGCGCCTCGGTCCACACGCCGGTTTCGAACACCGCTTCAAAGATCCATTCCGGGAGCTGAAGCCACTGCCGTTTGGTTTCCAATGCTGACTGATCGCAAAGGTCGGCCAAAACGTCGTCGTTCAAATCAAACCAAGGAATGGTCAAGGCATCGGAAATCTTCGCACACACATGCGATTTGCCACTGCCCGGGGCACCGATAACATATAGCCGCAAGAACTGTCCCTCGCTTCATGACCGCTTACGGATAGACCATCCCATAGTCACCCAATAAAAAAAATCACCCGAGTGGGTGATTTAGGTCCGCTCATCGAGGGGGAGCGGTATTTCTCTACCATGCATTCAAAGGCGGAGCGCTCACTCGTGATGGTGTGCTCTTACCATGTCCAATATTGCCTGTCCGGTCAGATCCTGCGGGGAAATAAAGGGAAAGCCCAGCT
>JAKAAL010000279.1 GCA_021802375.1 Bacillota bacterium
CACCCAGGCGCGAGTCCTTTCTTGGCTAAGATCCAGTTCCCCATGGGCGATGCCTAAGATGTTGATGGTGACGGGGCAGCCTTGGTCATCCAGCACCAAGTGCTGATATTTGCGCGCTTCTTCATAAAGTGGGCTGTGACGGGTGATCTCTGGGCAAAAGTATCCAAGCAGCCGAAAGCCTTGGCGATGAAGGTCCTCGGATAAGGTTTCGATACCGGGATACTGGTCGCGATTGAGTTGATGGCTCAAGGGACGCATCCAGAATCGGCGGTGATTCTGTTGAGATCCCGTCCAGTCTTCGGTCCAAACCGCTGAGGAGGGAATCCGCTGGCAGCGAAGAAACTGGGCCAGGGCCCGCACCTGATCTTCCCCACCGACGCTGTCGTTCCAAGGCGCGAACACCCACGGAGGGACTAGACTGGGTCGGCCAATGATGGCACTCGATTCCGTAAGAGCTTCGAGCGGATGATCGTAGGAAATGATGTGCCCTCGGGTGGATGGCTGCCAGATGCTGGCGTAAAGGCTTGCCCTCCGACGCTGAAAACGCACCATGCTATCGGCTTCCAACCAGGCGACATAGCCCTGATTCGACATCCACCAGGAGAGAGGGGCGGGACTGGTGTAACCGCCTTTGGGGATGGGTACTCGGCCCGTCCATCGAAGCCAAGGCGAGAGCGGGCCCAATCCCACCGCCCCTTCTTCTACCCACGTGTCGAATCGAGCCTTGGCGGCAATGGGGTGGGAGCGCTGACCAAATCCCTGCAAAATTTCTCGGCCGTTGGATTCAAATCCCCAACCGAGCCGTTGAAAGCCCGGCCGACACCCTATCATCTGCCAAGTTAAGTGATGCGGCGCGTCCCAATGAAAGTGGAGGCAGAGGTCGACCTGAGCAGGCGCGTATCCCAGTTCGAGAAAGCGATCCTCGCCGATGGTGCGATCGCTGACCACATAGCGCATGGGCAGGCGCTGAAGATTGTGGTCGCGAAAGAAGTCCCAGGCAATCAGGTGGTGGACTCGAACGTGCGCCACCCGGGCTACCGAGAGGGTGGAAGCGGTCCAGCGCATGACAGCTTGTCCGCCGCGAGAAATCGTAATGCGAAGCGGGTGGGGAACGACGCTGACGGTAATCGGCGGCGGGCGCCGGGGATTGGACCGGGGAGTAATGGCGCTCATGGATTGAGTCCCAGCCGTTCCACCCACCATCTGGTCGTGGCGCCTTGCACTAAAATGGTCAGCAGAACGGCCAAAAAAACCATTGCGGAGAGCGTCTTCGCACCCGGGACTTTAGCGGCAGCAAAGATCCCGGCCAGTGCTGCCGGCATGACTCCGGTTTCGCGGACCCAGGAGACAAAGGCCATGTCCTTGAGCGTCCAGTGTCCCCGGCGGTCTAGAGGTAGACAAAGCATGACCGTGAGGGGACGAGAGATGAACATGAATATGGCGATGAGGATGAGCCCTGGAACCAAAATATGCGACACCTGGCCGAAGTCGACTTGTGAGCCTAATAAAATGAAAATGAGCATGCGAATGACCGTCGCGTTGGTGAAGAGATAGTTTTCGTGGGCGAGGCCGCGTTCGTCCGACAGGGTGCGAGCATAGCGGTGGCGATTGCCACTGACAATGCCTGCCGTGAAAGCGGCCATAAAGCCACTCGCGCCCAGGCGAGTGGCTACGGCATAACTCACCAACATAATCACCAGCGAAATGATGGCGGGATGTTCCAAGGAGTCGAGAACAATGTGGCGGTACCGACGTTGGGTTAATAGGGCGTTTAGGGCGTAGCTGCACAAAGCACCGATCAAGAGGCCTCCCAGCAGCAAGCGGAAAAACTGAACGGTGGCCACACCAAAATGGGCTTGGCCACTGTCGATCACGCCCAAGAGCAAAAGGCTCAAGGCCGATGACGTCGCATCGTTAAACGCCGACTCGGCCTCGACCAGCCTAGCTAGAAGAGGCTTGAGGCGGATCTGGCGAAAAAGAGGGATGATGGTGGCAGGATCGGTGGAGGACAAGACGGCAGCCATTAACCAGGCCAAAATCCATCGACTGCCCAGGAAAACATGAATCGCCAGGGCCATGACTACAGCCGTGATGAGGACGCCCATGGTGGATAAAATGGCGGTGCCTCTCCAGATTTTCGCTAACATGGTAAGATCCAGACTGCGTCCACCTTCGTAGAGCATAGCCAGTGTACCGATGGTAAAGAGGAAGTCGGACATGCCACTGGTCGGCGCGATATGAAATGCGTCGATCCCTTGCGGCCCCAACAAAATGCCAACGACCAAGAAAAATAAAATATCGGGGAGGTTGAGCCAACGCGCCACAAGTTGAGCCGCCAACCCTCCGGCCAAGGCGACCAAAAGACCCTGGATGACCAAGTTCAGACTCGAGCTTCCGATGCCACTCCCTCCTTCATTGCTTTCTATTATAGTACGAGCTGACAGCGCTATTGATGAAGAGGATTGACAGTATCGACTCCGATCCGCCACGATAGAATCATCGGTTTGAGTGAGCGGCATCTCAAAAACAGACACAGGGGGATTTATGGACGAGGGGTCGGTGAGTCCAAATGCGGTGGCCGTCGAAGGTCAGGGCTTGTGGAAGGGATTTTCCACCAAAAAATGGGTGGGTACCAAGCGCCAAGTGACTCGCTCGTATGCGCTCAAAGGCGTCGACCTCGCGGTCAAACGCCGGGAAATTTTGGGGATTTTAGGGCCCAACGGGTCGGGCAAGTCGACGCTGATTCGGTTGATGGCGACCCTCCTCATTCCGGACCAGGGATGGTTGAAAGTTTTCGGCCTCGATGTGATACGAGATCGCCAACGGGTGCGCCGATTGATCAATCGGGTGTCGGTAGAAGCAAGTTTTTTCAAGAAACTTACGGCACGAGAGAATTTAGCGTACGCCGCTGGGCTGTATGGAGTGTCCAACGCGAAGGCACAAGTCGAGGCGACACGGATATTAGCCTCTTTAGGGCTTCAACGTGACAAGCTTGAAGTGCCCTTAGAGACTTTGTCTCGCGGTCAACAGCAAAAAATTGCGATTGCGCGGGCTCTTTTGACTTCGCCTACGTTGATGTTGTTGGACGAACCGACCACCGGACTCGATCCCACGTCGCGGCGCGACGTGCAGGAATTTGTATTGAATGTCCGACGCGAGCATGACTCCACGATGGTACTTTGTACCCATGACATGGCTGAAGCAGAACGCTTGTGCGATAGGATCGCCATTATTCATGAGGGTCGGATCATAGCCGTCGGGACTCCGGCCGATTTGATTGCTTCCTATGCCAGCGGTGGAGGCTTGGAAGATGCCTTTTTTCACATCACCGGACTCGACCAAGAACGACTTCGAGCCGAAGCCGAGGGAGATGGGTAATGAGTCCAACTGGTCGGGAACTTCATGCGTTATGGTCAGTGGTTCGGCGAAACTTCCATTTGGTTCGCCGCTACCTCGGATGGGAACTTGTGTTTCTGTTTTACAATGTGATCAATACGCTAACCATCGCGTTGATTGCCTTTGCCCTGCCGCCGGCCGACCGCGATCGCACCATTATTTACTTGACCATCGGGGCGCTTTTGTGGAACTTTCTTTCGATTCTGTTCCAAGAGGTGGCGTCCTCGGTATCCTGGGAGCGGTGGGAAGGCACGATCGAATATAGTTTTATGGCTCCGATTCACCGTTTGACCTACTTGGCGGGTGTGTGTATGTATGCGGTTCTCTATGGGGTATTGCGGACGATCGTCATTTTGGTAGCCGTCGCACTGTTCTTTCACATTCATTTAGCTCGAGCGGACTGGCTCGGCGCAGCCATGATCTTGGCCGGATCGAGCCTGCCCTTTATTGGCTTGGGGCTGATTGGCGCGGTGTTGCCGCTTTTGTCTACCGAACGTGGGGCACAGGCGACACAAGTGATTCAGGGAGTCATCTTATTGGTGTCAGGCATCTATTATCCGATTAGTGTCTTACCCGGCTGGATTCGCTGGATGTCTCACCTGTCACCGGCTACCTATACCTTAGAAGCAGCCCGTCGCGCGATCTTAAACGGGGAGGGACCCTTGCATTTGCTGCCTTTGACTATCAAACTCTTTTTGTCTGGTTTAATTTTGGTGCCGCTGGGATTGGCGGTATTTCAACTGGCCGAACACTGGGCGATGCGAAACGGGACTTTGAAGCGCAGTGGTTAAAGAGCGGGATGGAGAATAGGATGCAGATGCAGCGTATAGGCTTAATTGTCAATCCGATGGCAGGAAGAGATATTCGGCGCTTAGTCGCCAGAGCTTCGTTAACTTCGTCGACCGATAAGCTGCAAGCAGCGCGGCGGGTTGTCGCTGGGGCAGCCCAAGCCGGCAAGGTGGAGGTGGTCCTCAACGACGATTGGGAGGGCATGGGACGGGCGCTTCAGGCGGAATATCCCGACGTTATCCGGTTGTTGGCCCCCGACCAGTCCCATCCGACGAGTGTTTCGGGTCGAACTCAAGTGTGGACGCAAGCGCTGGAAGCTGACGGCGTTTCGGTGATAATGGTTATCGGCGGAGACGGGACTCAACGCAACGCCACCGAAGCCATGCCCGAGATCCCCCTGTTGGCCCTCGCCGGAGGCACCAACAACGTGGCTTGTTGGCTAGGTGACGAAACCGTGGCCGGATACGCCGCGGCCATGTGGGCGCTAGAGAAACCGGCGCTGGAGGACACTGGGACCCAGGTGAAGGTGATTCATGTGCAAACGGAACGCGAAGCGCAAACGTTAGCATTGATTGATGTGGCATTTGTTCGGCAGCGATACACCGGTGCGCTGGCAGTGTGGAGCGCGTCCGATGTCTCGCAACTTCTGCTGGCGGTCGCGGATCCCGCTCGCCCTGGCTTATCGAATGTCGGGGGGATGTTGACCCGCCTGACTCCAGAAGAGGACCAGGGCTTGGAGGTGGGGTTGACGCCTTCGGGCGCGTCGGGTCGGTCGGTGCCTGCGGTGTTGGCGCCAGGACTGATGGCCGTGTTTTCCGTGCAATACGTGGAAAGGATCGCGCTCGGCAAGAGCATTTTCTGGAAAGCCGAAGAGGGGGGGAGCTTGGCTCTGGATGGCGAACGCACGGTGGTGATGGCTCCCGGGGAAACTGTGTCGCTGACGATTCGACGCGATGGGCCTTGGTTTTTGCATCCCGGACGCATCCTGGAAAAGGTCGCTGGTCACTAATTGAGAAATTCTGAGAGGCCCATCTAGTGCAGCTCTGACTGCAGGGGACCGAAATCAACAAAGTCGGGGGGTTAGGATGTCCGAATGGTGTCGGTCCACGGCGATCTAGCACGATAGGCGGGCGCGTCCAGGGGCCGTTAGGCGGTTGGCCGCTCCGAGTTGCGAACGACCCCCCCGCGGTCAAAGATGCAGAAGATTGCGGCACGCATATAACCTTTCATACATCCTAAGATGAGTCAGGTGGCAGGGCCGGATCCCAACTCTGTGAGGAAAATACCCCTTTGTTTCTCCACGTGAAGTAGAAACTCTGGGATCATTTTAGGCCATCGCCTCCACTTGGAGAATGGAACCTGACTCATCTTAAGATGCATGTAACCTTTACCTTCTTGCGGTATTCGGTGAATTGGTCACGCTGTAGTCTGTTAACGTCGGAGTGTGGGTGGCAACGCTTGGGGCGTGTACGCCTCGGTTCCTTTCATAACAGCCTGTCTTGTCAAGAGCGGCTAAAGCCATTGGGGGGACGATGGGCTCTTGGCAGTGCCTCTTGACGGCCGACAGGGCTCGATTGACACTTCCCTCCCTGAAGGGAGAGGATTCTTGCGAGGAACCCACTCAGGGGATCTTTACTGCAAAGGGTGAGCCAAACACGCCCTATCCGGTCGCCTATGGCCTTCGGGTACTTGGGAAAAGCGTTCACCGAATCCTGTTAACGTCTGGGCTTGACGACGCGATCCAGTTTACGCCTCCCCCGATGGGGAAAGCCTACCACCAAACGTATCCAATTTTCCAAGGGAGAACCGCTGTGTAAGATAGCACGAATGCCGGAAGGTGGTTCGTTGGGGACAAAAACTTTCGCTTAATGGCGAACGGCTGATATCCCCAGGCTTAGCCTGATATTCCCGCGCTGAAAGGTAGGGGTAAATAACTGCTAAAACAAATCACATGATATCTATGTACATCGCATCATAAGGTCGATAGTTTAAGCACT